>CAKSEI010000055.1 GCA_934446285.1 uncultured Eubacteriales bacterium
TATCGTGTAGCCGTTGAAGTTCACGGTGCCGTTGTTCGTGAGGATGCTCCCGGTGCAGCCGCTATCTACGGTTATTACGGCGTTTTTCGACGGAGCTGCCCCCGCGGCGTTCTCCTCGATGCTTTTTCCGTGAATGTACTGCCGTTTTTCTGCATCAAGTCAAGGGTTGATATCGTGTCAACCTGTATATCGTACGAGAGCGACTGCACGTTCGCGGTAAACTCGGTCTGAGCGCCGTTGCTGCCGGCTCTTTTATTTATCTTTTATCGGCGGGACGAAGTTTTCAATCGCGTTGCGCAGGCGCTCATGCCGTATGACAAAGTGTATTGCGGGCGCTTTGCTTTTTGATACCGTTACCCACTGCCCCTCGTGAATTAAAATCTGAAGATTTCTGAATGTGTGGGCGGGGTTTATCTTGAGTGTGTAATTAGGATGCCCTTTGGCAAACGCCTCCGTGTCTCTCAGGTGCTCCGTATATTCCTCCGCGCTGTACGGTATGTCACTCTCGCAGAACATCCCCGACAGCTCGAGCGCGGGCGGGCAGTTTCTGAATTCATTCGGAGAGAAGTGCGGCACGTCGTCCTCAATGCTCCCGGATCGCAGTACGTTGAGTACGCTCTGCCTGCGCGAGGCAACATATTTTTTTATTTCCGCTCTGAGTTCTTCATTCACTCGGTTTCTCTCAAGCATACGCTCGAGCAATCCGTCGCTTATCGTGTGTATTGGCAGGGTGGAGAGGATACTGCGCCTGCCGCCATGCTTTGCCGAGTCCGCGAGCAGAAATGAAGAAAATTCGCTCTCTCTGTCGCTGCGGTAGATTTCCATGAGCGGGTATGCGCCCGCGAGCATTTCCTCCGCCCGCTTGCGGTAATACGTAATCTCGCGCTTTGACTTTGTGAGATAGTATCTGCCGTCGCATTGATAACCGGCTATTGCCTCGCCCGAGAGAGCCGCAGCCCCTGAGACCTTCAGCAGGTGCAGGAAGAGACTGTTCTGAGCGCTTTTGAAGTAGTACGGAGTTATCTGACCCGTCATGTACAGGGGCAACCAGCTCTCAAGCCCGAGCATCATCTCGTCAAACGAACGGTCGATATTGTGGATTTGCTTAAGGCGCAACCCCTTTTTCAGCATTACAGCCATGCCGTACATCCATTTTTTCGGGAATTCCGGGTCTTTCGACATTTCTTTCTTCGGCATATCGCTGTACATTATAACGGGCTCTTCCGACTTTGACATCACCGTCGCGCGCAGAAAATCAAGTTCGCTCTCCATCATTTTCTCAATGCCGTAGTAGTATTCCGTTGACGGCAACTGAAAGGGCGTTGACGGAACCTTCAGTTCGTCAAAGTGTATTGTCTTTACATATTCGTTAAGGTCAAATTCGTCAAGCCTGCAGAGAAAGTCGGAGACGCTCTCATCCCCTTTTTTGCCGTCCCGCTTCTCGAGCAGCCAATTTTTCAGAGTCGTATATCTGACGGATTTGTCCGAGAGCATTTCCGCTTTGCATCCTATAAGCTCGGAGAGCGCCGCAGTCTCCTGTGGGGTGCGTATCTCGCGGGCGATAAACGACGCTACGGCGGACGCGAACTGCTCACAGTCCCCGGGAGTTCTCGAACCGTTCCTTATGCGGAAGATGGCCGAGGTGTTATAATTTGTATACTGACAGAGACGCGTAATATTTATATTCAGCGCGGAAATGAGTGTATTGAAATTCCGACGCAGCAACTCCTTATCGGTGGAAACAAAATCTTCGCAGGCGATGAATGATTCTCTTATCTGCCACGCGGTGATATCGGAAAGCCCGCGATTTTCCGCAGCCTGGGCTATAGCGGAGCAGAGATTATCAAATGCTTTGCTTCCGAGTACGGGTACGCGCTCACCGTTCTTATAACGGCTGAGCGACGCGGGGGAGATGCCCGACAGGTTGCTCAGTTCTTTTGCGGTGTAGGATATCATCACCGTATATTCGTTCAGCTTTTCGCAGAATTTCATGCTTTTTCTCCGAGTGGGTTTTTTAATATTATTATACCGCATATTATTATACCGCATACTCGCAGGAAATTAAAGGCTGCTTGACCGTATAATTCCAAAAGTGTCAATTGACACTTCGGAAATTTATCGGGAATTATGCCAATATACGACAAAATCCGCGAAAAAACCCTTTTTCGGGACAAAAGCGCGTAAAAAAAGCGTGCGTCCGCCCGTATGTATAAAAGGCAGTGCCTTAAAAATCCGCGAGCCTCCCGAGAAGGCTCGATCCGTATTTTAAAAAAGATGACAGCAAATTTTTTATACAAAAGCTTTTGCCGAGCTTTTTTCAAAAAGCCTGCGGGAATGCACAACGGGGCAAGGTCTTTATGACCTTGCCCCGTTGTGCATTATTTTGCAGCGGTGTGGGCTTTACTGCTCGGTTACTGCTCAGTTATCGTTCGGCTACCGTTCGCTTGCTGCCTGACTGCCGCTCAGTTGCCGCAGCCGCAGCCGCTGTTGCCGTTTCCGAACAGCAGGATAAACAGGATTATAATTGCGATTATCAGCATATTATCGTTTCCGAGTCCGAATCCGTTGCACAAGCCGCAGCCGCAGGGGCGTGAGTTGTTTCCGCCGTTGCAGCAGCCTAATCCGGAGTTGCAGTTGTTGTCATAGTCACACATTTTTACAGTCCCCCTATAAATTGTGGGTTATACCCTCTACCAATATATGCCGTGGGATAAAGACTGTGACTGTGTTCACGCCATGCGCAGACCTTTCGGATAATGGTTCTTCAGGACTCCGCCGACGGCTTTGCCGCCGCCGAGCGTACAGCCTCCGACAAAAACCGCGCACCAGCCGTTGTCAAGCTCCGTTTTTATACATCTGCCCGCTATATAGTCGGCGCACTCGGGTGAGGATGGATCAAGCTCCGTTCTGCGAAGAAATCTCTGCCCGTATGCCGTAAAGAAATTGTGATGAGGACGGAAAAGCCCCTTTGAAACGCTGCCGAGCGTCACTCCGTGTGAGACGGTGACACCACGTACATACGGATGCTCCGTCGAGAGTGCGCACAGCATTTCTCCCGACTTTACGATATGCAGCTCGTCCGTCGTGATATCGGTGTTCTCAGAGAGGAATTTCCTGATAGCGGACAGCTCTTGTCCGCTCGTCCTGTCTGCGCCGTCGTGCGGCAGCACGATGCCTGCGCCGCCCGTGCCGTCGGCATCGCGCCGCATGAGTGCTATATACTGCCCCTCTCCCGGTGACAGGTGAGGGTAAAATCTGCGTGCGAGGCGCGTCTTTTCCGTTATGCCGTCAGAAGTCACGTCCGCGACCTTGCCGCGTACAGCCTCAAGGTGAAAATCGGGATGCCGCGCAAGGAAATTCTCCGTCTGCAGCTCGTCCTCCTCGGGAGAAAAGGTGCAGGTCGAATATATTAAAAGCCCGCCCGGCTTGACACAGCGGCACACGCCGTCGAGGATTTCTCTCTGCAGCTCCGCGCACTTCTTCACCGCGCCCGTGCTCCACCCCTCGCAGGCAGCCGCATACTTTCTGAACATTCCCTCGCCCGAGCAGGGAGCGTCAGCAAGGACTATATTAAAGAAATTTTCATAAAGTCCTCCGAGCAGACGCGCGTCCGAGCAGGTAACTACGGTGTTTTTGAGTCCCGCGCGCTCGACATTGCCCGCAAGAGTCCTCGCCCGTCCTCTGTCCGCCTCGTTTGATACGACAAGACCGTCATCCCCCACCGAGCAGGCGAGAAAAACCGTCTTGCCGCCGGGAGATGCGCACGCGTCAAGCACTCTCATGCCCTCCGTTACCTCTGCGGCATTGACCGTCG
Organism: uncultured Eubacteriales bacterium; assembly: GCA_934446285.1. Lineage (GTDB taxonomy): Bacteria > Bacillota > Clostridia > Oscillospirales > CAG-272 > CAKSEI01. The sequence goes on from CAKSEI010000055.1 coordinate 3,815, forward strand.
CCTGGGCGGATGGGTCTTGAATATAAAAAGCACCTGCGTGATGCAGCGGGTGCTTGCCCGGCAGCTCTCCGTCAAATAGTGCGCCGCGCGGGGCATACTCAAGCGGCACCAGCTCAAAGGGCAGCATACGTGCGAGCGCCTCCGAGCTTATCTTATTCGTGCGGAAGAGTGCCTTCGTTGCGCTGCCCTGCGTAAGCTCTCTCTCAAAATCGGGGTATGAGTCGCCGAGCAGATTTCTCATACGCTCGCAAAATTCTATAGGTAAATTCATCTCTACAGCGGCTTCTTCTTTATAACGCCGCCCGTGCGCGGGTATTTCTGCGGGGTGGGAGCTTGTTTTTTTACACTTATCAAAGCCCGCGACTGTCCGACCGGGGCGAAAAGGGTATAGTCTCTCAGGTCTGCCGTACAGTTAAGTTCTTTGAGCGCGTGTGCACCCTCATCAAGCTCCGTTCCGCCGTCCTTTCCCTTGAGCGCGTAAAAAGAACCGCCGACGCGCACAAGCGGCGTGCACCACTCGAGCAGGACGTTAAGTCTAGCTACGGCGCGTGCAAAGGCGACGTCAAAGCTCTCGCGAGCCTGCCCTTTTCCGAGCTCCTCGGCTCTGCCGCACAGCGTGCGGACATTCTTTAAGCCGAGCTCGTCCGCGGCAGAACGAATAAACGCAAGCTTCTTTGCCGTTGAGTCTATTGCGGTAAACTCGATATCGGGACGCACGATGGCAAAGGGCAGAGTGGGAAAGCCCCCGCCGCAGCCGATATCGGCTGCCTTAATTCCGCTGTCAAGCTCGGGAAGAGCCGCGAGACAGTCGGCAAAATGCTTATATGAAATGCCCTCGTCGTCCGTTATCGCGGTCAGGTTGTATTTTTCATTCGTTTCGCGCAGCATTATCGCGAGGTGCTCAAATTTATCGGCGAAAGGTGAGTACCGCTCAATGCCGTTTTCATTCAAAGCGCGCAGGAAAATCTCGGTAAATTTACTCATTTCCGCCCTCTTTTCTTGATATCGTCAGCAGCAGAACGGAAATATCGGCGGGTGAAATGCCGCTTATGCGGCTCGCCTGTCCGACGGACGCGGGGCGCATGAGCGACAGCTTTTGTCTCGCCTCAAGGCGCAGCCCCTGAATTTTCTCATAGTCAATGCCGTCCGGTATGCGTTTCGTCTCCATCCTGCGGAATTTCTCGACCTCGGAGAGCTGTCTCTTTATATACCCGTCATATTTGACGGCAATCTCAACGCAGATTTTAATATCGCGCGAAAGCTCGGGACGTCCGGGGTCGGCGGGGTAGAGCATATCGTAGGTTATCTGCGGACGGCGCAGCAGCTCCCCGAGTTTCGCCCCCGACGAGAGCGGCGTGCTGCCCGCCGAGAGGAGTATGCCGTTTATCACCTCTCCGGGACCTATATTTGTGCGCTCTATGCGCTCGCACTCGTCCTTTATTGCATTTTGCTTTGCGAGAAAAGCCGCATAGCGCTCATCGTCTATCAGCCCGACTCTGCGCCCGTATGGAGTTAAGCGCGCGTCGGCATTGTCCTGACGCAGCAGCAGACGGTATTCGGAACGGCTCGTCATGACTCTGTACGGCTCATTCGTGCCCTTTGTGACGAGGTCGTCTATGAGCATACCGATATATGAGGTGTCGCGCGTGAGAATAAGCGGAGTCTCACCCTTTATCTTAAGGGCAGCATTTATGCCCGCGACTATGCCCTGAGCACCTGCCTCCTCGTAGCCCGACGTGCCGTTAAACTGACCCGCGCCGTAAAGCCCCGGTATTTTTTTGAATTCAAGGGTCGGTAAAAGCTGCGTCGGGTCGGCACAGTCGTATTCTATCGCGTATGCCGTGCGCATCATCTCGGCCTTCTCAAAGCCATCAAGTGACGCGAGCATCGCGCGCTGTACCTCTTCCGGCATGGAGGACGAAAAGCCCTGCAGATACATCTCCTCCGTGTCGCGCCCCATAGGCTCTAAGAAAAGCTGATGACGGCTCTTGTCGGCGAAGCGCACAACCTTATCTTCTATCGAGGGGCAATAGCGCGGACCCGTGCCGTGAATTCTGCCCGAATATATGGGTGAGCGGTCGAGATTGTTTCTTATGATTTCATGTGTTTTTTCATTGGTATAAACTATGCGGCATTCGCTCTGCGTGCGGGAATTTAACTCCGTCTCATCCGTATAATACGAATACGGTGTTATATGTTCCTCACCGCACTGTCTCTCAAGCTTGTCAAGGTCGACGGAAGAGCGCAGCACGCGTGCTGGAGTTCCCGTCTTGAATCGGCGCAGAGAGATACCGAGCCTGTCAAGGGACTCGGAGAGATAACGTGCGGGCAGCATACCGTCGGGTCCCGACGGATACTGTACCTCGCCTATAATCACCTCGCCTCTCAGGTATGTGCCGCAGCATATGACAGCCGCCCTGCAGCCCCACACAGCTCCGAGGGAAGTAACCACCCCGCAGACTCTGCCGTCCCCGTCCGTCCTTATGTCCACTACCTCAGCCTGAACAAGCTCAAGCCCCTTTTGCCTTTCGAGCGTTTTCTTCATCACAGCCCGATAAGCCATCCTGTCTGCCTGAACCCGTTTGCTGCGCACAGCCGGACCTTTGCCCTCGTTGAGCGTGCGCGACTGCAGAGTAACGATGTCCGCAGCGCGCCCCATCTCGCCGCCGAGCGCGTCTATCTCAAAGACGAGCTGACCCTTTCCCGTGCCGCCTATCGCGGGATTGCACGGCATGTTGCCGACAGCATCAAGATTTATCGTGAAAAGGACACAGCGCAGCCCCATACGTGCGCAAGCAAGCGCAGCCTCAATGCCGGCATGTCCCGCGCCTATAACGGCTACGTCCGTGTCCTTGTAAAAATATTCTATCATCTCGGAATAAAAGTAAAGTCAAAGTACCCGAGCGCATACGCCGTACCTGCCGCAGCCGCGAGGGCAAAGAGCAGGATGGCAAGCGCATGAATGAGCCACTCCTTCATAGCTTCCCCTAAAAAATTTTGCGCACAAGCGCTTTTTTATTTGTTTTCGTCAAAAGCATCTACCATGGCGACGCGTCTGTCATGTCTGCCGCCCTCATACTCGGTGTCGATAAATAGGTCGACCATATCGCACGCGAGTCCCGCGCCCACGACTCTGCCGCCGAGGCAAAGGACATTTGCATTATTGTGCATACGCGTAAAGCGCGCGGAAAAGGTGTCCGAGCAGCAAGCGGCGCGTATGCCCTTATGCTTATTTGCCGCCATGCTCATGCCGATACCCGTGCCGCAGCAGAGTATGCCGAGGTCGGCTTCTCCCGACTGCAGACTGCGGCAGAGCTTATGAGCATAATCAGGGTAATCGACAGACGCGCTCGAATTCGTACCGAGGTCGATATATCTTATACCGCGCTCGGTCAGATGCGCCTTTATGCTCTCCTTAAGCTCAAAGCCGCCGTGGTCGCTTGCAAGAACGATAATTTTATCCATTTTCTTTACTCTCCCTTTCGCGCTCCGCCTGTGACGGTCTAAGATACTCCGGTCGGAGCAGCCGTGCGCTGTAATCTTTTTTCACATTATTAAATATAAGCTCACCGAGGGCAGCACCCGCGCCTCCGTCGGGCACGCCCGCGCCTATATGCACTTTTTCTTTATCAAAAAGCCCTGCGGCGTCAAGAGCCGCATCCCCCGTGAGCATGACGGGCTTTTCTGTCGCCCGCAGCTCCACCGCAAGCTCCTCAAGGGATATCAGTCTGTCGGGGCGCGTCCTCTTCCCGCCCTCAAAGAGGGCGTTATAGACGTTTCCCCTGCGTGCGTCAAGCATGGCGCATACCGTCCCGTCAAAGTCTGCATAAGGATATGCGAGCACCTCAAGGGATGACAGTCCCACGCACGGAATATCGCGCGGCGCTGCAAGCCCTTTGGCAAGCGAAACCGCTATGCGCACGCCCGTAAATGACCCCGGACCTACCGAGCAGGCTATCAGGCCGACACCCCTCATGCCGTCCTCTCCGAGCGCCTCTGCCGCTATCGGCAGCAGCGTCTCGCTGTGCGTGCGGGCAGGGCCTGTATTTTTATTAAAAATCACTTTGCCGTCGAGCATAAGCCCGACCGCACCGTATGACGCGGACGCGTCAAGAAATAATGTTTTCACCCGAGCCTCTCTATGCGTATCCTGCGCCTATCCTCTCCGAGCTTGTCAATATGTATCTCGTATCTTTTTTCCGGCATAAGCCCTGCTATTTTTTCGCTCCATTCGACTGCCATTATACAGTCGGAATAGTCGTAAAAGCCTATCGAATATAAGTCGTCCTCATCATTTATGCGGTACATATCAAAGTGGCAGAAGTTAAATCTCCCGCCGTACTCGTGAACAATCGCGTAGCTCGGACTCGAAACGTCGGCATCCGGTGCTAAAACCGAGACAAGTCCTCTCACAAAAACGGTCTTGCCCGCTCCGAGGTCGCCGTACATGGCGAGAAACTCACCACCCGTAAGAGACGCGGCAAATTCCCGCGCGCACGCGAGCGTCTCTTCTTCACCTCTTGTCACTCTCTCGCATATCAGCATAAGCTCCTCCTCATATTTTACCACATAGAGACCCCTTTGTAAAGGAGTTTTATGTCAGGTTTGTGCTTCCATATATATCC
>CAKSEI010000056.1 GCA_934446285.1 uncultured Eubacteriales bacterium
ATCTTGGATAATGTCGCGAGCTTGCCCGAGCCGTCGCCGAAGAGTGCTCTGCCGATATTCCACTTGGCGGAGGCGTAGCTGCCCTGTACCTCGCCGTCGAGGGCGTTTATCATGGCGCCCGCGTTACCCGAGGCGAGCTTTACCGTCTTGTCGGATATGCGAATATCGACATACATATCGACTGCGTCAAGGGTAAAGGATGCGTACTTCTGTGCGCCGGGCGCGGGGGTGTCCGTTCCCTCGTAGCCGAAGCCGAAGCCGCCGTTAATGCCTATCGGCGCTGCAGCTTTTATGGTGTTTGCCGTGAGCGGAACTTTCTTTACCTTTTCAAAGAAAGGCGAAGGCTCTATGCCTATCTGGTTTTCAAGAGCGGGCTTGTAGTCATTCTTGAGTATCTCGCTTATCTTGAGTAAATTCTGTGACATTGTTTTTCCTCCTTAATGTCTTTTAAATTTCAAAATATTTTCTTGCCTGTGCGCTTGCGTCGGCAAGGGTCTTTGGAGACTGAGGCGAGCTTGCCGCCCCTGCGGACGCCCGTGCAAAGACGGGCAGCTCCGAGTCCGCCTGTTTTGCGCGCCTTTCGGCGAGCAGTTTCATGACGTCTGAGTTTGACCAGACCTCTTCCGCTATCTCCTCGGGCGTGCGTACTGCGGGATTTTTGTGTTCGCCGAGCGCCTGAGCGCCCTTTACCATGAGATACGCCATGGTCATGCGCGTGCGCGGGTTTGCGTTCTCCGCACTCTCGAGCGCGTCGCAGACGCGGCGTACCTGCTCGCGTTTTTCTGCGAAGTCATAGTAGTCGGCGTTTGCACCCAGCTCATTTTCCGCGTCGCGCCATTCCTGCTCGCGCTCGCGCGCCTCTATGTCGGTTATCAGACCGTCGAGGTCGCGCACCGCCTGCTCCCGCACAAATTTTTCGACGGCGGCGGTGTACTGCCTGCCGTATTCGTCGAGCTGCTCGGCACTCATGCCGAGAAGTCCCTCGGGGTCAAAGACGGGCATACCCGCGTCGGCGCGACCCTCCGCGGTGTCTGCCTTCCCGGCGAGCTCACCGTCCTTTTCGGCAGAGTCGATCTCGGAGCCGCCCGCATTTTTGCCCGGGCTTTTGCCCGCGCCTGCGTGCGCGTCCTCCGCGTGCGAGGTTCCCGCTTTCTTTTCTTTTTCCATTTTTACCTCCTTTCCGCCTTTTCGGCTCTTTTTTCTTTATCGTATTCCGCCGTGCTGCGATAAACGTCGTTTATGCAGTCGCGGCAGAGATAAAGGCTGTGCAGCGCACCCTCGGAGCGCGAGATAATGAATGTGTCGCGTCCGCGGCAGCCGGGAACGGAGCAGATGTGAGTGCGCGGGGCAAAAATCCTGAAATTACTCATCACGTCCGTCCTCCCCGGTGTCTGCGTCGTCCTCTCCTTCCTTTTTGTCCCCGCTTTTTGTATTGAGCACCTCAAGCGCCCTCTTCAGAACGGCGGGCACGGGTACGCCCATGCAGGCAAGATTTTCAAAGACGGACAGGCATTCGTTTGCGATAAAGCAACCGACGCATGCGTCCCTTATGTAGTCAGCACCGATTAGTATATCAAGCCTGCTCGCGACGACAACGAGCGCGAGAATTCCGAATTTTCTCATAAGCCCGCGCCTGCATTCGTCCGAGCGAAATCCTCCGCCCTCGGTTTTCGACGAGTTGCAGAAGAAGAGTGCGCTCACCGTGCCGAGTATGAAGTCAGCTATCATAAAGATGAGCAGTGTGGCGAAGGCACGGTCAAAGCCGCCGATAAGAGAAGCGGCGACAGCTCCCGCCGCAGCGCATACGCGCGCAGCGTTCTTAAAGACATTCTCATACATTTCCGTCACCTCACAGCATGGTAAAGAGGTCGAGGAACTGCATATTGCCGTTCTGCGGCTGTATCGTGAGCTTTCTTCCCGTAACATCGAGCTTTACGGCAATGTGACCGAACGTCGTAGCAGAACTGTTGCACGACGGAACGACATATGTGCCCGAGAGAGAGGTTAAACCCGCATTCTCAAATGCATCCCATATACCGTCGAATTCGGTATTGAATACGACAGCCTTGCCGGCGGAGGCGTTTACATTCGTACTGCGTATGTGTACGGAGTAGCCGTATATCTCCATGCTCACGGTTATGCCGCCCTTTTCGGCGGACGCTCCGATGAAGTTTATCCCGCCCGCGCCGGTGTGCGAGTCGACGTAAGCCTTTGTTACCGCGTCGCTCTCACCCGTCGGGGTTGCGATACCGGTCAGGCGTGCGCCGCCCATGTCGAATTTACCCGAGTTTGAGTAAATGCCGAATCCGTCGATCGGACCGAATGAATCACCGATGTAGCCTCCGCCGAGACCGATATACGTTCCCTGCGGGAGCAGAGGATTGACATTCTGCCCCTGTCTGTCCTTGACGTACCCGTCCTTTAGGAAAAGTGCGCCGTCAAGCTCACCCGATAGTTTACCGTCGGCGCTCTCGAGCGCGCTGACCTTACTGTTTACCGTACTTTCAAGCGCGGAAACGGCAGTCTCCGCACTTGCCTTTGCGCTCTCAAGCTCGCTTTTGTCCGCCTTTTTGCTCTCTAGGTCCGCCACGTCATTTACATGCTGCGTATTCAGGTGTTCCGCACGCGCTATGACGTCGTTTATCATGCCGTTCGCACCGCATACGCGCTCGTAGTAATCTGCTGCGTCCTCGGCGCTCTTTTTCGCCGCCGCACTCTGTTCCGCAGCCGTGCGGCTGTATTCAAGGCTGTCTTCGGCGCTCTTGCCCGCAGCCTCAGCCGATGCCGCGGCACCGAGCGCCTGATTTTTCGCGCTGTCAAGAGCCTCGGTTATCGCGGCAACGATGCTCGGCTCTCCCTCGAGCGGACTGCTGCCCGCTCCTGCGCTTGCCTCGATGAGAATGACTCCCGTAAGACTTATACGCGCGCTGCCTCCGGCAGTGCCGCAGAGGACGTAGGGGCATCTTCCCGCACGGGCTGTTACTGCAGCGGGCAGGGTAATGCTCTCTTTCGTCAGCGGCAGGCTGATAGCCCCCCGCCGCTCGGGGAAGAACGTGACCGTCTTTGTGAGAGACTTCCATTCCTCCGAGAATTCAAAGCTAAGCTCCTCCGTGCCGTAAGAACCCGCAGTACCCGCGCTGTATTCTTTCGGCGAGAGGGCATAGCCGTTAACTTTGATTTTCATTTTTCCTCCTGTTTTGTTTTTTTAAAATAAAATCGGGTCATGCGGGCACTCGGGTTCTATGTGCCGGTTGTGACTGCCCGCAGACCTTTTATAAAAGAATGCGGCGGGACGCCGCTCCGCCGCCTTTGCGGTTCTATGTGCCGCACCGTCATCGGCTTTTTTCAGCTGAACGAACGGGAATGACGCTTGCCCCCGCCTATTGCGGCGCGGCGGTAGGCGGCAAGCGGGTCGCATATGCCCTTTGCTGCGGGTGCGGCGGGTCTTACCGCACAGAAATACCGCAGCGCGTCCGTGATATGCGTTATATCGTGCGGCAGTACAGCTGCGTCGCACGGATTTTTCTCATCGGCGCACAGCTCCGTTATGCACCTGATAAGAAATGGACACTTCTCCGAAAAGCGCAGCCTCGAGGTAAGAGCACCGTCCCGCCCCTCTACAGGTTTGAGCCATTCCTTGACGGCGAGCCATCCGGACACGCGGGAGTTGTCCGCACGCACGAGGTCTATGCCGCCGTCGGAGAAAAGCTCGGCGATGCTTTTGCCCGTTTCGCGCTGCCTGTTCCACATGTCAGGCGGCGCTGCCGTTGTGTAGACGGGCTCGGGGCTGTTGTCAAGGATAAGACGCGCGGCGTCCGAGACGATAAGTCCCGACGCGTGCACCTCGCGGAAAACGGTCGCACGCCCGTTCTCCTCCACGCACACCCATATGCAGGCGAGCATATCAAGGCCGTAGTCAAAGGCACGGTAGACCCTGCCGCCCTCTGGCACCTGAAAGTCGCCGCACACGTGCACCACTCTGCGGAATTCGGGGAAAAACTGCCCCGCGAAAGCGTCCCAGTTGCCCTCGAGCCATGCAGAGCGCAGCTCATCGGGCAGCGCGAGCAGAGAGCGTACATAGTCGGGGTCGGCTTGCATGAGCGCGGTATTGTCGTACACGCGTGCGGGAATAAAGGTGTAGTCACACGCCTGTTCTCCCTCGCGGTACTGCCTGTCGATGAAAAGCCGCTTTACCCATCCGTGACCGACCCCGCCGGGGTTGCAGGTAAGATAAAACCTTTTCGGAAACGAGTTGACACCGCGCAGACAGCTCTTGAGAGCGTGAAACTGCGTCTCGGTGAAGTGAGTTGCCTCATCCATGAATATAACATCGTATTCCTGTCCCTGATACTGTCCCGTGTCAGTCTCCGCGTCGCAGTAGCCGAATTTTATTCTGCTGCCGCAGCAGAGCGTCAGTGTCTTTTTACTCTCGCTGTAGTCGGCAACGTCGCGCAGCATTTTGACGAGAGGGACAATGTGGTTCTCGCGCAGCTCGGGGTATGTCTTGCGCACGAGCAGGATGCGTATGCCGGGGTACTTTAAGGACATGAGCGCCGCTTTTGTGCGCACAGCCCAGCTTTTGCCCCCGCCGCGCGCTCCGCCGTAGGCTGTATAGCGCGTCGAGGAGGTGAGAAATTCCCGCTGCCGCTCGCTCGGCTGAGTTATCTTTATGTGTGTCACACCGAGCCTCCGAGCTTTTTTATAAGCAGAGGAAGAAATCTGTCGCGCCTCATGTGCCTTTCCCAATACTTACGCGTGTTGACTACTCCCGCACGGCACAGTCTGTCAAGAGCCTCACCGACGTCTCCGCAGGCGCACCCGGGGGCGATTATCGCCCGTGCCGAGCGTATGAGCAAAAGGTCGAGGTGCTTTACCCTACTGTACCTTGTCCGCCAATACGACGCGGAGTCGGTAATGCCGAGCAGCGACAGCCTGTCGAGGGCATCCTGCGCGTCAGAGATGTCCTGCGCCGCGACCAGTCGCCTGAATGCATCAAAGCCGTACTCGTCTATGAGCCTGTGCGGGCAGTATTTCCCCGAGAAGTCCTGATGCTTTGACAGTCTGTCGCAGCTTATCCCGTACTCATGCATAAGATCCGAGCAAAGGCGCGCTGCGCTGCGCACGGCGTTTCTGTAGTTATCGCCTCCCGAGAGCGAGCGGCATATCACTACGGCTATTCCCTCCCTGTTTCCGCGTCCGCATCCTCCGTCGCCCGCATGCCACGCACTGCGGCAGCACGGCAGACACTGCACGACGCCGCTCTCGTCTGCGGCGAAGTGAAACGACGCTTCGTCGTTACTTTCCAGCATATGCATTACCTCGCCCGCAGCCGAGGCGTCGGAGCCCGAGTCGTGGATGACTATACGCGTCGGGCGCATTGGATACGGGCTTTTCAGAGGATATTTCTCCTCCGGACACATTATCTTCTTTACCGTCATTGTTTTTTCCTTTCTGCGTATCTTTCCCTTGCCTTGACAGTATTTTACGTCACAAGGGGTATTCACGGAGACCAGACGGGTGCGAATGCAGCCCTTTTTTGCCTATGCCCGGTGTTCACGCACGCCCGTGAGGTTTTCACGCGGAAAAATACGGAAATATTGCACATTACCGCGCCGTTTTTTATAAAGAACTTGACAAGCCGTTTTATCTGTGGTACAATTACATTCGCGCTAGTGTAGCACAGTCGGTAGTGCAGCTGATTCGTAATCAGCAGGTCGTCCGTTCAAGTCGGATCACTAGCTCCATAGGGCAGTTGTATGCGTTGCAAACAACTGCCTTTTGTCTTAATTATGAGTATCAAGGTAAATGTCATGAAAAAAATCCGTTCGATTGCAGCTTTACTAAGCCTGATTGTATTTCTCTGCGCGTGCTCCGCGCCCGACGGCGGGAGTGAGGAGCTGCCGCACCTGAAGATAGGCAGCGATGTCTATCGTCCGTTCAGCTATATAAATGAAGAGGGAATTCCCGACGGAGCGGACGTAGCCGTAGCACGGGAGGCGTGTGCGATTATGGGTTATGAGCCCGAGTTTGTTTACATAGACTGGGACGAGAAAGATTCGCTCCTCGCCTCGGGCGCGGTCGACTGCCTTTGGGGCTGCTTTTCCGAGAACGGCAGGGAGGATGACTACCTTTGGACAGAGCCGTATATGAACTCGCGTCAGGTCGTAGCCGTCCGCTGTGACAGCGATATAGAGACGCTCTCAGACCTTGACGGCAGGGGAGTATCGGTGCAGATCAGCTCAAAGCCGGAGGAGATATTTTTAGATAAAGCCTCTGAGAATATCCCGGATGTCAAAACAGTCTACAGCCTCTTAACAATGGACGAGGTTGTAACAGCGATGAAGAAAGGCTATACCGATGCCTGTGCAGGGCACGAGGACGCGCTGCGCGTGGAGCTTGAGCGCTCGGACACCTCATACAGATTTCTTGACGGCTGCCTTATGCGCTCGCAGATAGGCGTTGCTTTTTACAAAGGCGGCGACGGTAGCTTAAGAGACGAGCTTGACCGCGCCCTTTCTCAGCTTAAGAAAAGCGGCTCTCTCTCCCGTATTCTCGGAAAATACGATGTAAAAGCTGAGGCGGAGGGAGAAGAATGAAGCAGAGTACGAAATCGGTCATCTCCGGATATCTTCAGAAGACTTCATCCGTTATCCTCACGGGCATAATCCTGCTCTTTGCCGTCACTCTTATAGCGGGCAATATCGACCGCCGCATGACGGGACAACTCATGGACAATACGTTTGACACGCTGAAAAATCAGTGTACTAATTATAATAAGATTGTCACCGCCGACAGGACAAAGAGTCTTTTCCGCCTGTCGGACAGCCTTATCGAGATGCGTAAATATACAGAGAACATGTCCCTCTCCGAAATGGAGGAGACGGTGGACGACTACGTGGAGAATATGCGCCTCTCCGGTGTTTTCGTGCTCGACGGGGATCTTAATATCCTGATAAGCTGTTTTGACGGCGGGTATACGCATATAGCGTCGGATGCCCATTCTCTCTTATCCGGCGAGCTGCAGAGGGATAGGCTGAAAAAGACGGCTGACGCCGAAAACTCCGTATACTCGCAGCGGCTCACGCTTGACGGACGCACAATAGACGTGAGCGTCATATCGCGCGCGGATGCCGGAGGAGTGATAATCGGCTTTTACGAGCAGCCCGAGGGGCAGATAGAGGACTCGGAGGACGACCTTGTAAGTCTGCTGTGCAGTATGCATATGGAGCGCAGCGGCTCATTTGTCATAGTGTCGGGCGGCAGGGTGCTCGCCACAGACGACGGCACTCTGAGAGGAGCGGAAAAGAGCGACGTGGAAATCCTCGGTGCGCTCGACGGTCTGCCTCTCGGAGCGGACATCATGTCGGTTTCATCGGACGGCAGCCTTTATCTCGGCGGCAGACAGACGGCGGAGACTTATGATATCTACGTTTATTTTCCCGCTTTTCTCGCTTATAAAAATACAATGATAGTCTCCGGCGTGTTCATGCTCTTATATATTGTACTGCGACTGCTTTTTGTAGTCGTCAAGGCACGCTCGCTGCGTGAAAAGCAGGCGGAGCTTGTCGAGAGCAATACTCAGCTGCAGCGGACGGTAAATATGCTGCATTCGCTCGAGAATATATATTTCTCCGTTTTTTACGTCGACACAAAGACGGACAGGTACAGCAGCGTTTTTTTAGCACCTTGGCTTGAGGGGGCGATACCCGAGAGCGGCGCTTATACGAAGATGCGCGATACACTCATGGACATTCTCGTCTCGTGCGAGGACAGAGAGAGGCTCGCCGCATCCATCACGCTCGACAGTATACGCGAGAGACTGCGTGCGGAAACTCTCACCGACCTGCGTCAGAGCTTTTATATCGATTTCCGCGCGAGCAGATGCGGCGCGGAGAGCGAGATGAACTGGTGCCGTATAACGGTTATAGCCGTGGACTTTGACGGGTCGGGTATGCCTCTGCACGTTATGACAGTGCTTCAGGATGTCAACGCCGAGAAAGCAAAGGAGGCAGACTATCAGAAGAGAATAATCGAGGAGGCACAGGAGGCACGCAGCGCAAATATCGCAAAGACCGAGTTCCTGCGCCGTATAAGCCACGATATACGCACGCCGATAAACGGCATACAGGGACTAATAAAAATGGCGGACAGTTTTCACGACGACGAGGAAAAGCAGCAGATATACCGCGCGAAAATGTCCGCCGCGCTCAGTTATCTTCTCGATCTCGTAAATAACGTGCTCGACATGAGCAAGCTTGAGAGCGGAGAGATAGTCCCGGAGGACAAAAGCTTTGACCTCGCTGAGGTGCTGCGTCAGGCGAATACTCCGCCCGAGGCGCAGGCGGCGGAGAACGGAGTAGAGTATTCATGGGCGGAAAACTGCGATATGCCCGTAACTCACCTCGTCGGCAGCCCTCTTTATCTGCGGCAGATAC
>CAKSEI010000057.1 GCA_934446285.1 uncultured Eubacteriales bacterium
GCATTATCGCCTGCATAAATGAGAAAAATGGATAATCAAAGCGATATCCTATCCTCTCTGCTGTCCGACCCCGCCGCTCTTGCCTCGGCTATGGAGATAGCAAAGGGCTTTATCGGAAACATGCCTAAGAGCGCACCGGATAGCGCATCGGATAATGACGGCAACCCTTCGGACAGCGATAAAACGCAGAGCGTCCCGTCCCCCGTAAAAAAAGCACCGGATGACGACAGAACAAGACTCCTGCTCGCGCTCAAGCCCTACCTTTCACCAAAGAGAAGTGAAAAGGTCGGGACGGTGCTCGCACTCATGAAGGGGCTTGAAATGATAGGCGGAGCATCCTTTTCGGATTGGGGGAAATAATGTATCAGGGCAAATACCCGGACGGAGGACTGCCTCCCGGATATCACGGAGTCGCATACTCCGCAGAGGCAGAGCATATATGCAAGCCTCCCTTTTCGCCCTCCGATGCGAATTGCGAAAAGTGCGGCGACAACGACTGTCCCACCGTATGCGGAGAGGTTTCCGATATCTGCGCAGACATCGCGGAAGTCCCGGATAAAAGAAGCGGGCGCAGCAGCGCGCTCGACAGGATTTTTTCACATAAGCCCGACCTTGAGGACCTGCTGCTGCTCGCGCTTATAATCTTGCTCCTCTTTTCGGGAGAGAACACCGAGCTTGTCCTTATGCTCGCGATACTCTTTGTTATGGGTCTGTAGCACACTTAAATATTTTACCACTTTGGGGCGCCGCAGTCAAGACGGAAAAGGCGTGCGGAGCACAAAAATCGCGGCGGAGGTCGTATAGACCTCCGCCGTGCCTTTTGCGCCGATAAAAGCGTTTTTTATTTGTCTCTGCGAGCGTTACAGGTTATGCCGTCCACACCCATCAGCTCGGCACGGCGGCAGTCGGCAGTATTTTCTGCATTCCAGGCGTAAACGGTATACCCGCGCGCGTGCAATTCCGCCGCAGTATTTGCGTCAAGAGAGCGTAAATTTACGTCAAGCGCCGCACCTCTCGGTATATCAAGCCCCAGCACCTCATCGGTGGAGGTGCACGATACGAGCCATGCGGAGCGCTGACCTCGCTCGAGCGCATAGACAATCGCGGCTCTCGAAAAGCTGATGAAAACGGTTCTTTCCTCTATACCGAGACGCTTTATTTCGTCAAGCAGGGCATCGCGTGCCTGCTCAGTGTCGGTCTTAAGTTCGGTAAAAATCACCGTTCCCGCGGGAAGAATTTCAACAAGCTCGCATAATTCCGGTACGCTCTCTCCGGCGCTGTGCGGGAAAGCCGCCTTAAATCCGCTGTTAAGCCGCAGCTTTTTTATCTCGCCGAGAGTACTCTGCTCGGGCACGATGTCTTCATTCCATACCCTGCCCGTCGTGCCGTCGTGCATGAGGACGAGATGTCCGTCTGAACTGAGGCGCACGTCGCATTCAACTGCGTCCGCGCCCGAAGCGACGGCTGCGCGAAAGGACGAGAGTGTATTCTCGGGTGCTGCGTCCGGACAGCCTCTGTGCCCTATATACAGCGTTCTTCCCGCGCTGCAGGTAAGGGAAAGGCACACGGCGACAGCCACTGCAGTTATGAATTTTTTCAAAAAAATCACCCGTTATTACTATGCCCGGAGGCAGCGAAAAAACACGGGTGATATTTTGCTTTTTTTACATTTCAAGCTGCTTTCCGAGAAAGGAAGCCGCGCTCTCTATCAGCTTGTGCTCCACGTCACCGTCGGGAGAGTTTCCGTCATCGGAGGTAAGTGAAATCACGCATCCTACGATGTCTCCGTCAGAAGATATCGGCATTGCGCAGGAAATGCCGTACTTACCGTTGTAATCCGCCGTAATTCCGCGTTCGTCCCCGTCCTTCGGACGGTACATTCCCTTGTTCTCCATTATTTTCTCGACACAGCCCGAGAGCTTTTTATCGGTAAATTCTTTTTTCGGCACGCCCGCACTCGCTATAACCGCGTCCCTGTCGCATATGGCGACGGATAACTCGCCCGTTTTGTGCAGCGTCTCGGCATACTGCTGAGCGAACGTCCCCAGCTCGCCTATCGGGGAATATTTTTTAAAAATAACCTCACCGTCACTGTCCGTGAAAATTTCCAGCGGGTCGCCCTCTCTGATAACATTGACAGTAAAGACCTTGTCCGCACGGTTCGCGAACCTTTGGGTAACTGAGATATCCTTACTGCCCGACTTAAAATTTACGGTGTGCTCCGTATCCTCAAGTGACAGAAGCTCGTCCACATCGGATTTGAGCTTTATATTCAGATGATCCTCAAACACCGTAATTTTCTCAACAATCAAGCCGATGTCGCGCTTGTCGAGCTTTTCCTTTTTCAGCAATCCGTCAAAGACCTCGATAACCGTTTTTGCCTTTCGGTTGGCGGTTATCATATTGTTGCGTAGATTGTTGACATCGCCGAATTGCTTTTCGAGCATTTCGATTCGGGTGAGCATCTCTTCCTCCATTTCGTCGTAAAGCGCCGCCTTGGTTCGGCTTTTGGCGTCGGAGAGTCCTGCGTCAATCAGCATTTTTTCTTTATACAGCGCTTTGAGCTTTGCTTTTGCCTCTCCCAGCTGCGTTTCGATGCTTTCAACCGTCGCGCCGAGCTGTTCCTCCCGCTCGGGCTGCTCGTCAATCGTCTTTTGCAGCTCGTCAATCATACCCTTGCAGTTATCGCGCACGCGGAGGATAAATTCCTTGAGCAGCCTATCGAGCACATCCACGCGGATATGGTGCGAGGTGCAGCCCTTGAGTCCGCGCTTGTGGTATGTACCGCAGGTGTAGGCGGGCGACAGATCGGGGCGCGACATAGAGAACATCGGGCTGCCGCAGTCGCCGCAGAACATAAAGCCGGAATAATCGGTGGCATACTTCTTCTCGCCGCGATAATTGCCCTTTGAGCGCAGCTCGAGCTGCTCTTTTGTGTAAGCAAATGTCTTGCCGTCCACAATCGGCTCGTGCGCGTTTTCTATCACAATATTGTCCTCGTCGCCGAGTTTTATATCCTTGCCGTTAATGCCCTTGCGCGTGTACTTGCGCTGACGGAGCGTGCCGATGTAAAAATCGTTTTTGAGAATTGCCTGCACCGTGATAATGCTCCATTCGTTGCGTGCGGTAAGCTTGGTCGCCCTGCCATCGGCTTCCTTTTGGGCGATCTCGTTTGCCCTCGGGGTCGGCACGCCGCTGTCGGTCAGGTTATTGGCAATTTTTTTGTACCCCCAACCGAGGTTGTAGAGCCTGAAAACCTCACGCACAACCTCCGCCGCAGGCGGGTCGATCTCGTAGGTCATTTCTTTTGTGTTGGTGATACGGTAACCGTAAGGCACGGCGCAGATCCACTGCCCGTTTTTCTGTCGGTTGTCTATCATCTGCTTGATTTTTTTCGAGGTGTCGGTGACCGGCATTTCGTTCATCAGAAATTTAAACTGAATGAGCATCCAGTCGTCGCGCGTGGGGTAGTCAATATTGTCGCCTATCGAAATAATGCGGATTCCCGCGTCGCGCAGAGTTTCAAGCTCCAAAAGCCCTAAGCTGTTGCGGCGTGAGAAACGGGAGAAATCCTTGACGATTAGGATACGCGTTTCGCCGTTTATCAGCTCCCTGCGCATTTTCTGATAGTTTTCGCGCTGAGAAAAGGTGTATCCGCTGCGGTCTCTGTCCTCGTATATTGTCAGCTCCGCGTCGGGAAATTCCTTTGCCACAAAGTCACGGATGATCCGTTTTTGGTTTTCGATACTGGTATTCTCGTGGCTGTCTTCCTGCAAATCCACCGAAATTCGGGCGTATCCGTCAATTTTCAACTTTGTTTCTCCTTTCCGCATTTCTAACTAACAACATTGTAATACAACCGAAGCCAAAAGTCAATATCTATCGGATAAGACTTATTACTTTTATGCCCGACAATTTATACTAAATTCCGATTTCGGAATAAACTTTTAAAATCGTAATGTAAATGCCGAAATCGGAATTAACTTTCGAAATCAGACTCTAAATTCCGAAACCGGAATTTAGATAAACGAATGCTCCTTCTGAATCCGTTTGAATACGGTCATGGTATTCTGCCTCTTATGCCCGCAAAAACTCCTCCGCAAGTTTTGTGTTCTCTACCATTGACAAAACAGCATAAAATGTTTATAATAGAAAACATAAGAGGTGAGTGCAAATGAAAAATGCAGCGTATAATATTATGCCGGATACGGAAAATATTCTTAAAACCATGGGCGAGCAAATAAAAATGGCACGGCTCAGAAGAAGGCTGTCCGCAACATTGGTCGCCGAGCGTGCGGGAATCAGCCGCTCGACGCTGTGGAAGGTGGAAAACGGCAATCCGTCGGTTGCCGTCGGTATTTATGCCGCAGTTTTGCACGCGCTCAACAATATGGATGAGGACCTTTTAAAAATCGCAGGCGACGACGAACTCGGCAGAAAGCTGCAGGATATGGATTTAATGGGCAAAAATAAAAGGTAAGGAGGCAAGGCATGAAAACGATTTATTTATTTGATGATTTTTCGGGCGACACGCCCGTGCATATGGGTAATTTATATGTCGATGTCATTAAAGGCGGCGAAAGCTATTCCTTTGAATATACAGAAGAATGGTTAAAACAGAATAACGGGAACGCGAGAATTGACCCCGATTTGTTTCCCTTTGTCGGAAGACAGTTTCCGAATGGAAACAGCATTTTCGGCATCTTTTCCGACGCTTCGCCCGATCGCTGGGGACGGGTTTTGATGAATAAAAAGGAGCGCAAACTTGCCGACTGCGAAAAGCGCAAGCCGAGAAAGCTTCTTGAAAGCGATTATCTTTTGGGCGTTTATGATGAGACACGAATGGGCGGCATTCGCTTTAAAACAGACCTCGACGGAGAGTTTTTATCCTGCGACAGGGAAACCGCCGCACCGCCATGGACAACGCTGCGCACATTGGAGGATGCTTCCCGTCAGTTTGAAAACGATAACTCGTTAAACGAAAAATGGCTGAATCAGCTGCTCAGACCCGGTTCCTCGCTCGGCGGCGCAAGACCGAAAGCAACGGTGACCGACACCGAGGGGCAGCTATGGATAGCGAAATTTCCGTCTAAAAACGATGAGAACAACACCGGTGCATGGGAAAAGGTTGCATCCGATTTGGCGAGGCTTTGCGGACTGAATGTCCCTGAATCCAAGGTCGAGAAGTTCTCAAAATACGGCAGCACATTTCTTGTAAAGCGCTTTGATCGTGATAAAAAGAAAAGAATTCACTTTGCCTCGGCTATGACCCTGCTGGGGAAGACAGACGGCGCTTCCGCCGCCGACGGAACAAGCTACCTTGATATTGCGTCGTTTATCAAATCAAACGGCAGCAATCCTAAAGACGATTTAATTGAGCTGTGGAAACGAATCGTATTCAACATGGCAGTTTCAAACACAGACGATCATCTGCGAAATCACGCTTTTATATACTGTAAAAGCGGGTGGGAGCTTTCTCCTCTGTATGATGTAAACCCCGTGCCTTACGGCGACGAGCTGTCTTTAAATGTCAATGAAACCGATAATATGATTTCAGTGCCGCTGGCAATAGAAACCGCACCTCGGTTCGGCATTGAAAGTCAAAAGGCAAAAGAAATTGCCGACTGCATACTTGATACCGTAAGGAGCAATTGGGAGACGTTAGCGGCAAAATACGGGATCTCGCGCGCGGATATTGAGGATATGCGCCCCGCATTTTCCGAGAATTACAAATAAATTTATAGGGAACATTTGATAGGGTAAATCCCCGCAAATGTTCCCTATTTTTAACTCTCTGACTTACGGTCAAACAAAAAGTGATATTAAAAAAGAAGAGCTATGTACGCGGCAGGCTGCCGCTTCTGTTTTACCTCGCGTCGTGCGATTTTGAAGTCTTTGCTCGCAGTGTCGTATTGTTGAGATTGTAGGTAAGCAGCTCTTTGGTATTTTCCAAAAGGTCGCTGTCGCCCGATTCATAAACGCAGACAAAGATTTTCTTTTTTCTGCAATCAGCAATAAACTCCTTCAGCTTTTGCTGCTTTGCCTCGTTACTTTGGTCGGCGTGGGAGCACCACACCTTTGCCAGCTTAAGTTCGTTGTCCATTACATATTTCACTTTATCAAACTCCTCTCATTTTATAATTGGTTAAATTTGATGATTCAATTCACCGTAACGGTTATTCCGTCCGCCGTTTCCGAAGATATTAATCGAATATTTGAATTTAAACGGATATTTAGGGGTTATCTTGACAAGGTTTTGTCGATTTTTGCATCTCTCATGCTGTAGCCGTTTGCCCACTCGTACGGATCGTTTCCGCGCTGTATATTTGCTCGGTTTTCAGTAGCTGTTTGATTATCGGCTCGAATAAATAGAATTTTGATTAAGACAATATCGATAGTTTTATTTTCCAACCATAATTGATGATGAAAAGAATAATCTACGGTAAAATGGCAAAAAATGTAAATCGAGGCACGATTACGCTTAAAAATTATTGACATGCCGATTTCCTTATGATATAATGAAAATAATTATAGTTGAATGTAATTTATTTTTAACTTTTACTCATACGGACAAGGGCAAACCTTGCTTATCATACCGCAATGACTGCAACTGCGTTCTGCACGTTCTGTTCGCCGCCTTCGCAGTGCTTTTGTATGCTTCTCAACAGAAAATGTTTTTTGAAAGTTGGTTTCAACGAAAATGTATAGGCTTTTTTCCAAACGGTTGATTGATATAGTGTTGTCTTTCATCGGGATTGTTGTTTTAGCTTTGCCGATGCTGATCATTGCATTGGCTATTAAACTCGATTCACCGGGTACCGTCTTCTTCAAGCAAGCCCGCCTTGGCCTTAACGGAAAAAAGTTTACAATATTAAAATTCAGATCAATGTGCGTAAATGCCGAATCCCAAGGGAGCGGTGTGTATTCGGGAAAAGGAGACTCTCGTGTCACACGGGTTGGCAGGATTATTCGTGCCACAAGTTTGGATGAACTTCCGCAGTTAATCAATATTTTGCGTGGGGATATGAGTTTTGTCGGACCACGACCGCCACTTACATATCACCCGTGGCCGATTGAGGATTACACTCCTGAGCAGCTCCGTATGTTTGATGTGCGTCCCGGCATTACGGGATGGGCGCAAGTGAACGGTCGTAAAACAGTCGAATGGCATAAACGGATCGAACTTAACGTATGGTACGTTAACCATATGTCTTTATTGCTGGATATAAAAATCTTCTTTATGACAATTTTCAAAGTATTTACCAACGCAGACAATGAAAACACCAAAGCCACGGTTGTTACAGAGCATGTCGATAATAAGGAAGAGGTCAAAAAATAATGTCCTTGAAACTTATGTATATCACGAATCATCCGAAAGTTGCGCAGATAGCCGAATCAGCGGGCGTAGACAGGATTTTCGTTGATATGGAGTATATCGGCAAATCCGCGCGTCAGGGCGGGTTGGATACAGTACAATCACATCACACTCTTTCAGATGTTGCCGCTATTCGTAAAGCAATTTGCAGAGCCGAATTACTCGTCCGGTGTAATCCGATACATGATGCTTCGGAAGGCTTAATGTCCACAGAAGAAGAGATTGATGGTATTATTTCAAACGGGGCAGATATTATAATGCTTCCGTTTTTCAAAACACCGGATGAGGTAAAACGATTTCTTGCAGCTGTTCGTGGACGCGCACAAACCATTCTTTTAGTGGAAACACCGGAAAGCGTCGACTGCATTGATGATATTTTGTGTCTCCCCGGCATTGACGCAATTCATATCGGGTTGAACGATCTGAGTTTGGGTTACCATATGAAGTTTATGTTTGAACTGTTGACTGACGGAACCGTGGAAAGACTGGCTCAAGCTTTCCGCCTGAAGGGTATCCCGTTTGGGTTCGGAGGAATTGCCTCGCTTGGCAAAGGATTATTGCCAAGCGAATACGTAATTCGAGAGCATTACAGACTTGGCTCCGGTGCTGCAATCCTGTCCAGAAGCTTTTGTAATTACGAAAAGGTAGGAGATCTTACCGAGATCGAACGTATTTTTCGCGAGGGTCTCGCTCAGATACGTGCTTTTGAAAATACATGTGCTTCTTGCGATGCGGATGCGTTTGCTGATAATACGCGAGAAATGCAGCGCCGTGTAAAGGCAGTTTGCGAGGGAATCAAATGAATCTGCTGATTACAGGCGCATGGAGTGCTGCAAAGGAATACATTCCTGAAATAGAAAAGCAGGGTCATCGTGTCGTATTTATGCAGAATGAGTCGGACACACTTCCTTGCGCTCCGGAGTGGGTAGAAGGAACTGTCTGCAACGGATTGTTTCTGTCGCATGATATTAAACATTTTTCCAATTTGCGATATGTTCAACTAACCAGTGCCGGATTTGATCGCGTTCCGATGGAATATATCAAGGTACATA
>CAKSEI010000058.1 GCA_934446285.1 uncultured Eubacteriales bacterium
GTGATTGCCTTTCTGAATATTTTTAAAGGCCGTCTGTACGCGCTCGGCATCTCCGATATGAAAATTGAAGAAGGCTCTATGCGCGTGGACGTAAACATTTCCCTGCGCAAGCCGGGCGCGCCTGACGGCAATCGGTGCGAAATAAAAAATATAAGCTCTTTCCGCTCAATCCGCCGCGCGATAGCTTATGAAGAAAAGCGTCAGGCGGCATTGCTCGACTCAGGCGGGAAAGCAGACACCGAGACAAGGCGGTTTGACGAGGCGACGGGCGAAACGGTATTCATGCGGCGAAAGGAAAGCACGGACGACTACCGCTACTACCCCGAGCCTAACATACCTCCGCTGCACATAAGCGAAAGCTTCATCCGCGAGGTACGTGCCGCCGCACCGGAGTTTCCCGACGAGCGCGAACGGCGATATATAAATGAGCTGTCTCTCAAGCGGGATGACGCGCGCTTCTTATCGGAGAGAGCGGAGCTTTCCGCACTTTTCGAGAAATGTCTTTCCCTCGACTCACCTTTAAAGGAAACGCTTTTCCTTCTCATTCAGCACGCGCCCTATATTGCCGCGGAGCGCGGATGCACCATGGGACAGCTCGGCTTGGCGGCGGAGGACATTACCTTTATTGCGAAAAAGCTCGCAGACTCCTCGCTCAACAGAGACGGAGCCAAAAAAGTGCTTGCTGCCTGCGCGGACGGGCAGAGTGCGGAGGACTTTATAAATGAGCACGGACTTTGCGTCCGGATAAGCGACGAAGAGATAGAGTCCGCCGCGCGCCGGGCGATATCTCAAAGCCCCGAGGCGGTAGAAAGCTATCTCGGCGGCAAAAAGAAAGCGGCGATGAGCATAGTGGGGCGGGCAATGGCTCTGCTCGGGGGGCACGCAGACCCGGCGCTCGTCAGAGGCGCGGTATTCGGTATAATAAATAAACAAGGAGATAAATAAGATGGAATTCGTAAGCTACGAAAAAAAGCCCGACAACTCGTCCATTGAATCGCTCGTCGAGCGCTTCAGAGCGGGCGAAATCAAGGACGGCGAAAAGGTCACCCTCAAAGGCACTCTTCACAGAATACGCGAGATGAGCGGCTTTGCCTTTGTCGTGCTGCGCGGCTCGCGCATGGTATGCCAATGCATATGGGAGGAGGGCAAATCCGACGTCGACCTCTCGCTATTCAGCGTTGAGGAGTGCGTAAAAATCGACGGCACGGTCAAATATGAGGAGCGCAGCCGTCTCGGCTTTGACCTGCTAATAAACACGATGGAGCGTCTCTCGGGCAAGGCGGAAGTGCCGCCTATCGAAATAAGCAACGATAAAAAGATGGACAAGCTCAATCTCACGACCCTGCTTGACAACCGCATTCTCTCGCTGCGCAATCCGAAAATACGCGCGATAATGCGCATATCGGACGGAGTCATGTTCGCATTCCGCGACTTTTTACGCAGCGAGGGCTTCACCGAATTCGTTCCGCCTAAGATGGTCGCCGAGGGTGCAGAGGGCGGCGCGGATATGTTTGAGATAGACTATTTCGGCAAAAAGGCGTATTTAAATCAAAGCCCGCAAATGTACAAGCAGGCGATGGTCGCCGTTTTCGGCAAGGTCTACACGGTAGGACCGGTTTTTCGTGCAGAAAAGTATTCGACAAACCGACATATAAACGAGTTCCAGGGACTTGACCTCGAGATGGGCTTTATCGACTCATTTGAGGACCTTATGGCACTCGAGGCGCGCATGTTCCGCCATATTTTCTCCGTGCTAAACGCGCAGTACGCAGACGAGCTTGAGATGCACCTCGGAAAGGGCGCACGTCTGCCCGAGCTTGAGTCTTTCCCGAAGATAAAATTCACGGAAGCAAAGAAGCTTTTCGCCGACGCTCATCCGGGCGGTCAAGGCGAGGCTGCGCTGAAAGAGCCGGATTTTGCACCCGAAGAGGAAAAGTGGCTCGGCGAATACTTTAAGCGTGAGTACGGCTCACCGATAGTTTTCGTCACGCATTATCCGTCGGTCAAGCGTCCATTCTACGCGATGGACGACCCCGAGAACCCCGAGTACACACTCAGCTTTGATATGCTCTTAAACGGGCTTGAGGTCACGACGGGCGGTCAGCGCATACACGACTACGCGGAGCAGGTAAAGAAAATGCAGGACCGCGGCATGGATATAGAAGAATTTGAGGACTATCTCACCATGCACAAATACGGTATGCCCCCGCACGGCGGAATGGGGCTCGGACTCGAGAGAATAGTCGAGAATATACTCGGACTTGAAACAATTAAGCAGGCAACGGCGTTCCCTCGCGACAGAGACCGCCTGCGTCCTTGACGGGAGGTAAAAATACAATGTTTGATGTAAAAAAGACAAAAGACGAGTGCGTAGAGTGGATACGCGATTTCTTTGAGAAGAACGGCAAGGGCTGCAACGCCATAGTCGGAATTTCGGGCGGAAAGGACAGCTCGGTGTGCGCCGCGCTCTGCTGCGAAGCGCTCGGACGCAACAGGGTCATAGGCGTGCTCATGCCGAACGGCAGTCAGGCGGATATCGACTGCGCCGAGCTGCTCGTAGAGCACCTCGGGATAAAGAGCTTTACCGTCAATATAAAGGACTCGGTCGACGGGCTGAAAAAGGCACTCGGCGAGAGCCTCGAGATATCGGAGCAGGCGACGATAAATCTGCCGCCGCGCATCCGCATGGCAACTCTCTATGCCGTGGGTCAGAGCTTCAACGGCAGAGTGTGCAATACCTGCAACCTGTCCGAGGACTGGGTGGGCTATGCCACGAGATACGGCGACGGCGCTGGCGACTTCAGCCCGGTATGCCGCCTGACGGTAGCTGAGGTAAAGGCAATCGGGCGCGAGCTGGGGCTTCCCGAGCGCTTAGTTGAAAAGCCGCCGATAGACGGTCTTTGCGGCAAAACGGACGAGGACAATCTCGGCTTTACCTATGCGACCCTCGACAGATACATCCGTGACGGTGAGATAGACGACGAAAAGACAAAGGAACGCATCGACCTTATGCACGCAAGAAACCTCTTCAAGCTGCAGCCCATGCCGTCTTTCGACCCGCAGATACCGACGGCAATCTGACGGCAGCTTTTGAATAAGGGGCGCTCTCGACGTTCCGCAGAAAAGCGATATTACAATACACAATATAAGACAGAGGAGAAGCCCTCGCCGGGGGTTTCTCCTTGATTTATTTACGTACAAATATTACCGCTTTCCCCTCGAAATCGGCGCAAAAGCTTTTATATAAGAAAAAATAAATGCGCATAACCGTATAGTAACGCGGAATAAATCAACACACTTGATTTACAATCGCGCGCTGCGATCAAGCTTTTTCGTATATTTTCTGATTTCGCCTCTCCCGCGGTTCTCTTCTTGTAAAGGCAGCTTATATGAGGAATTGTACCATGATGAATTACCTCTCGGTACAGGCCATGCGATATTGTTTGAACCTTTTTTGATTCCCGTGCCGTTATGTCTCGTGTTTAGTTTCATGTTCGCGTCCGCGCGGACCGTTATTATGCACAAAATCTTCAGACAAACTTTGGCAATAACGTCAATTGACAGAATTTGAAATTTATTTTAAAATGATATTGAAAATAAAACATCCGCATCCTCGGGCATATTCCGGGCAGCGCGGATGAACGCCCAAGCCGGTCTTTTCTTTCCCTGAAACGGGATTAACGGAAAACGAGCATCCCGATTTCACGGGGTGCTCTTTGTCTTGTTGCCGCTTTTGGGCAATAAAAAAACATCGGATATCTTTTACGAAGGAATCAGAATGAACGACAAAAAACGAATGTGGAAAGCGTATTTTCGCTTTATCGGTTCGGTATACAAAAGGCATCGGCTTTTCTTCATGGCAAAGGTCGTCATCGCCCTGCTCGGCAGCGCCGCCAGCATCGTGACTGCCGTTCTGCCGAAGTATATGGCTGATGCGATACTTATTGACCGCAGCAATTACGGATTTATTTTCTACGTATTTTTATCCGGATTTATTCAGCTTGTGCTTTACACAGTGGTAAATTTCATTCAGCTGTATGTCGAAAAGGCATCCATAATCGTCAAGGCAGGCTGCTCGGAAGAAATGCTCGACAATCTATACCGCATGGCATATCGGAATTATGAAATCCCCGAGAGCCGCGACTGCATGGACAGAGCATACTATTTCGCAACTCAGACGGGCGTGGCATCGTTTAATACGTTCATTACGATGGTAGGCTCATTTGTCACTTTCGTGTCGTATATTTACATACTCGCAAAGTATAATGCGATAACTCTGCTGCTGCTCACCGTAAGCATAACCGTAACATATATCCTGCAAAAACGCAAGGCGGAATACGAATACTCCCTCCGCCGCAGCCTGACCACGGACGAGCGGCGGGTCGGGTATTACAAATCCGTTCTGCTTGACAAGCAGTATTCAAAGGATATACGCTATTCCGGGCTGTTTCCGCTGCTGAAAAGCCGTTTTACGGAGGAGTCAAAAAAATATTCCGACAAGGTTTTCAAAAAGAAAACTCGCATTTTCGCATACGATACCTCTATGACGGCTATTCACCTCGCCATGTCGTTTGCGGTTACCGCATCATTCGGCAGCAAGCTGCTTGACGGGAGCATCACATACGGCGATTATACCATAACGATAAACGTCTCCATGGCGCTTACCAACCTTGTTTTCCAAATAATAGGAAATCTGACCTCGCTGTATTCCGCGGCGCTCGACGGGGAAAACTACTCCGACTTTCTCGGCATTGCGGAAGCGGGAGATAAAACGCTCGATGAAAAGAAACCCGACATCGTCTTTGAGAATGTCAGCTTCCGATACGGTACCGAGGACAGAGACGCACTGAGAGATTTTTCGTACACATTTAAGTGGGGCAGACGCTATGCGATAATCGGCGAAAACGGCTCGGGCAAGAGCACACTTTTAAAGCTTATGCTCGGCATGTACGCCCCCACCTCGGGCAGGATAACGGTCGGCGGAGCGGATATAGGAGAGCTTGACCCCGCAAGCCTTTATTCGGTTTACACGGTGGTCTTTCAGGATTTCACGATGCTTGACGGGCTCTCGGTTGCGGAGAATATAACCGCCGGTGATTCGGAGACCGACGACGGAAAACTGAGAGAAACGCTGAATTCGGTAGGACTGGGAGCGAGACTCGCGCAGAGCGACGGAGACGACCCGTTAAAGCGCGAATACTCAAGGTCGTTTGACCTCGACGGTATAGAAATGTCGGGCGGAGAAAAGCAAAAGGCGGCTATCGCCCGTGCACTGCTCAAGAGTGCTCCCGTGACCGTTCTCGACGAGCCGACGAGCGCCGTCGATAAGCAGTCGCAGGAGGCGCTCTTCGGAAAAATTCTCAGTGAAAGCAAGCAAACGGTAATATATGTTACGCATAACCATGCTCTGACCGACTTCGCGGACGAGGTCCTCACCCTTGACGGCGGAGAGCTTACATCCGTACAGACCAACAGAGACTGAGCATGAAAAAAACGCCCGATAAAAACCGGGCGCAATTACACCGGGCGGAGAAAACTCCGCCAGGCAGCTTTTTTAAAAAAAGCGGCGCAAAAACTTCAAATAAGGGGAAAACCGAATGCGTCTCTTATTCAAAAGCTTTTTCGCAAGCTTTTCTCGAAAAGCTTGGCAAAAAAACTGCCGGCGTTTACACGTCGAGCGATGCAACGTCCTCAAAGGTTTCGCGGCGGATAACGACTCTGTCCGAGCCGTCGGGCGAGATAAACACCACGGGCGGACGCGGAATACGGTTATAGTTCGACGCCATGGAGTAGTTGTATGCACCCGTGACGAGCACCGCGAGCTTGTCCCCGCGCTCGGGACGGGCAAGGGCTATATCCTCGCCTATAAGGTCGCCCGATTCGCAGAGTCTGCCCGCTACGGTTGCGGTGAAGTCAGCGGGCTTGTCCGCACGGGAAGCATTGAGCACGGTATATTTCGAGCCGTAGAGCGCGTAGCGCGGATTGTCCGACATACCGCCGTCTATCGACACATAGCTTTTGTAGCCCGTTATGGTCTTTACGCTGCCGACCGTGTAAACGGTCACGCCCGCGTCGGCGACGATGCTGCGCCCCGGCTCGAGCAGAATGCGCGGCTCGGGGAAATTAACCTTGTCGCAATTCTCCTTTACCGCCTGCGAGACAAGACGCAGATTGTCCGGGATTGAAAACTCCGGGTCACTCTCGACATATCTGACCCCGTAGCCGCCGCCGAGGTTAAGTGTGCCGAGGGTCTTGCCCGTAAAGTCGCGCACCTGCGCCATAAATGTTATCATTATATGCGCCGCATCTATAAACGGCTGCGAATCAAAGCACAGCGAGCCTACGTGGCAGTGCAGTCCGATAAGGTCGAGCGCGGGCAGCGTGATAAGCTCCTTTATTAACTCCGCCGCCTGACCCGTCTCTATCGCCGTGCCGAACTTCGAGTCAACCTTGCCCGTATTTATCGCCGCATGGGTATGCGGGTCGATGCCGGGCGTAACGCGCAGTATGACATTCGCCGTAACCCCGCGCTCCGAGGCTATACGCGAGAGCGCGCACAGCTCCTCCCTGTTATCGCAGATAAAAGTTCCCACCCCGCAGTCGAGGGCAAACGCTATATCCGCGTCGGTCTTGTTATTTCCGTGAAAATAAGCCCTCTCGAGCGGAAAGCCCGCGGCACGTGCGGTATAAAGCTCTCCTCCCGAGACGATGTCCGTGCCGATGCCCTCATCGGCGGCGATACGGTACATCTCCTTGCAGCAGAAGGCCTTTGACGCGAAAAGCGGCATACTCCCGGGAGCGAAAACCTCACGCATAGTGTCGGCATACTCCTTCATACGTTTGCGAATTCTCGCCTCGTCCATGAGCATAAGGGGAGTACCGTATCTCTCGGCAAGCCCTACCGTGTCGCGTCCCGCGAGGGTAAGATGCCCCGCCTCGTTTACCGAAATATTAGAATGCAGCATCAGAGTATCTCCTCCAGTCTCGCGACAGCCTCAAGAGTCGCCTCGTGCGTACCGAAAGCGGTCAGGCGGAAGTAGCCCTTGCCGCACTCCCCAAAGCCCGCACCGGGAGTGCCGACGACCTGCGCACGGTGCAGCAGCATATCGAAAAACTCCCAGCTGTCGCCGTGTCCCGGGCACTCAAGCCATATATACGGCGAATTTTTGCCGCCGGTATAATAAATATTCTTCCTGTCCATAAGGGCGGATATCACACGCGCATTCTCGCGGTAATACTCAATATTCTCAAGGCACGCAGCCATTCCCTCGAGCGAGTAAGCCGCCTCGGCGGCGCGCTGTACGGGATAGCTCACCCCGTTGAATTTCGTCGCCTGACGGCGCGACCAGAGAGCCTTGAGAGAGGTCTCTCCTGCCATCAGCTCCTCGGGCACTACGGTATAGCCGCAGCGCGTGCCGGTAAAGCCCGCCGTCTTTGAGAACGAGCAAATCTCTATCGCGCACTCGCGCGCACCGCGCACCGCATATATCGAGCGCGGGCTGCCGTCGGTGACGAAAGCCTCATATGCCGCGTCGTATATGATAAGCGAACCGCTCTGCCGGGCAAAGTCCACCCACTTCTCAAGCTGCTCTGCGGAGTACGCCGCGCCCGTCGGATTTCCGGGTGAGCAGATATAGTATATACCCATCCCGCAATTCTCATCGGGCATGGGCAAAAATCCGTTCTCCCTGTTCGACGGGATAAGATGTACGCGTCTGCCCGACATGACGTTCGAGTCATTGTAAACGGGATAAACGGGGTCTGGAAGATATATGTCATTGTCGGCAAAAATATCAACAAGGTTGCCGCAGTCGCTTTTCGCCCCGTCGGACACAAAAATGTCGGCAGCCGGAACGCTTACTCCGAATGACGCATAGTGAGCGGACACAGCCTCGCGCAGGAAGTCGTAGCCGTACTCCGGCGGATACCCGCGAAAAGTCTTTTCGCAGCCGAGCTCATCCGCCGCTCTCTTCATCGCATCGGTAACGCAGTGCGGCAGGGGGCGCGTAACGTCTCCTATGCCGAGCCTGATTATCTTCTTATCCGGATTTTCCGCCTGATATTCCTTTACTCTGCGCGCTATCTCCGAGAAGAGATAATTCTTCGGCAGCTTCTCGAAATTCTCATTTATTTTTATCTTCATACTCATACACTCCGTCATAAACAAACTCCGCGGGGCCTCTCATTATAACGCGCTCCGCGCACGTCACTGTAAGATCTCCTCCGCGCAGGCGCACCGTAACGGGCTTGCCGGCGGAACAAAATCCGAGCTTTACCGCAGCCGATGCCGCAGCACACGCGCCCGTACCGCACGCCCATGTCTCTCCGCTGCCGCGCTCCCATACGCGCATGGTC
>CAKSEI010000059.1 GCA_934446285.1 uncultured Eubacteriales bacterium
CATCGAGATAGTCGTTGTTCTGCTCGACCATCAATTCCATCCGTTCCTGCTCGGAAAGCTCGGGGTACTGTTCCTCCAGATCGCCCCTCCAATCCTCGTAGTCCGGATCGCTGCTCCAGATAATATGTTTCTGCTCGGTCATCGTGCGTCACCTCGGTCTTTCTCCCGGCGCTTTAACGGCTGTCCCTGTGCATCGTAGTTGGCGGGATCGGCAATGGGCTTGTCAAAGCCGAACATGGAGCCGCCCTTCATAGCCTCCTCCTGGGCGCGGGTCACGCCCAGCTTGCGGTTATATTCCTCCACAAGCGCACGGGCTTCTTCCTTTGAGGTGTGGGGAATGTCCGTCTTGTAATAGCCGGTTTCGCCCCGTTTCAAAATCACCACATTTCCGGTGTCCAGCAGGAGAGAGTAGCACTGCTTCGGCAGGGAGGAGCGCAGCGGCACATAAGTGTTGCCGTTTCGCGCCATCCATTCGGCAAACTGCGCCATGTGATACAGGTTATCGACCCCGTAGCCGATCTCGGCACGGTTCTCGTCAATGTAGCGGCAGGTGTGGTCACTATGGCTGCCATCCGGGCGGGTCACACGGATACTGTCCCCATCGGGAATGCGGAACCGTTCCTTGCCGCTTGTATCAAGAAAGCAAATGCCGCGGGCCGCCTTTTCCATGTGCTGCTCCAGCATCTCCCGGTGATAGCAGTAGATATACAGGTTATAATCGCCCTGCATGGGATTCAGCCGCAGCAGATAGGCATACTCCGGCGTATCCACCCGGAATCCGTACTGCGGAATGAAATCCTCGGCAAACACACTTTCCTTGTGTTCATAGCAGTATCGGGAAAGGCTGCTGCGGTTTTTGAAAATGCCGTCATAGCGCTCGTCAAAACGCAGGGCATTGATAAAATCATCAAACTCATCCTTGAACGCCTGTGTTTTCAGCTCCCCGCAATGATCCTCCCATGAGGTGAAAAAGCCGTTGCCGCTTCTGTCCATGTCCCCGCGCAAATGACCGATGCAGCCGGTCTGCTTGTCGAGCTGCTGGCTGCCGGTATAACAGTAGCTGCGCTCTGCCGGGGTCATGATCTTGATCTCAAAGTCCATTACCGTTCACGCTCCTTATCTTTGTTTTTCTGTTTGCGGCTTTGCTGTTGCCGTCGCAACTCCGTTCCCGCACGCTCCAACAGGTCGGCCTCGGCACTTTCGCGGGTCATCAGGTAATGCCCCCAGAAGTAATTGCTGCCGTCCTTGCACTCCCATGTGACATACGGGGCGGGAGCCTTGGGGTTTTCTCCGATCACAAATTCCGCCTTGCCAATGTGCAGGGCTTCGACGATAACATATCCCGCATTTTCTCGCCGCTCCATCCTTATCGCTCCTCTCTGAATACCTCTTTTTTCTCGCGCTGACTCTGACGGTACTGCACAAGCCCCAGCCTTGCCCACTCCGGCAGTTCCTTTTCCTCCAGTGTACCGAGGATGTCCGGACGCCGAAACCGCTCCTTATGGCCGGAATACAGGTTGTGGCAAAAGCAGGAGGTACCGCGGCTATTGGATGCTGCGCCGAAACCGCCCTCACAAATGCAGATCTGATGTGTTGCGCCTTGATACTCCGGACGAAGCGCATCGGCGCGGATCACGACGATCTTTCCGCCAAGATCCATGCTGTCGTCTACCGTATGGCAATCGTTTTTCGTAAGGAACCGGTCGTTGATACCCTGTATACGCGGCGTGTTCAGGGCGATCCGCGTCCTTTCTGCCTGCTGTGCCAGTCGCTCGGCAAAGATGCGCAGGATCTCCGGATAGCTGTCGCTGACCAATGCCTCCTCATACCGGGCAAACAGTTCGTTCTGCTCACAATAAGCGGTCATAAATCGCTGCCCCTTTTCGGCCTCCGGGTCATCCCCGACGATCAGCTCTTTATCCCCGATTTGGATTGCATGAAGAACAGTATAGCTGCCCGCCTTGCGTGGTTCTTCCATTGTGGTCTCCTTTCCTCCATACCGATAATTTTGTCGTGGTATGTAAAAGGGACGGCTGTTTCGGCCGCCCCTCGGTGTTTACTTTTTGCGCTTATTGCGCATATACAGGAAAGCAAGTCCTGCCAGAATTAACGCAACCAGCACAAGAGCCAGTATGGTGTTCGGTTCCATTATTCCGCATCCTCCTTTCTTCGCTTTTGGGTTACTGCTATGGCAACGATAGCGGCAGAGGATGCGCCGAGCAGGCAGAGCCACAGCGCCATGTGGCTGTTGTCCCCGGTCTGCGGTGCCTTCGGCTCATCCGGCTTCTTTTCATTGTGCATCTCCACCTTGGTCACAGCGCCCTCAAAGACAGAAGCGGTTTTATCCGCAGGGAGGACATAGCCTGCGGAGACTCCATCCATTTCCTCGGATACGGTGTAATCTCCCACGCGCAGCCCCTCAATGAGGATTACGCCGTTTTCATCGGTCTTGAACACCCGGTCATATCCGTTTGCGCTGGTAATGCGGAAAGAGAAGCCTGCCAGCTTTCCGTCAGAAGAAGTCTTGATGATCCTGAGCGAGCCGACCTGCGCCGCATTGATAAAGCCCTTTCCGGCTTCATTCTCCACGGTCACGGTTTCACCGTCTGCGGTGATCTCAAAATAGTAGGCGTTCTCGTCCGGATAAAAGCCATCAGGGGCGGCCTTTTCCTTGAGAAAATACCCGCCGTAGCGAAGCTCGGACATGGCATATTCTCCGCGCCCCAGTTCATCCATCGTGCCAAGCAGCTCGTCCTCAGCGTCAAACTCCTTGTTGCCGTTGCTGTCGCGGTAGACCTCAAATACGGCTCCCTCCAGTTTGTTTTCGGGATAGTCCTTATCTGCCTTGGTGAGCGCCACGGTGCCGCGGATCGAACGGTTGTCGATTTCCACCTCGATCACGGCTCCGTTTTCATTGACCGTGACCGGGAAACACTCCTCCGTCAGCACGAACCCGGTCGGTGCGCTGATCTCACGAACCAGCCAGCTGCCGTAGGGCACACGGGCAAAAGAAAAACTGCCGTCCTCGGCAGAGGTGGCAGTAAGGATCGCATTTTCTCTTGTGAATTGGGTGCAGTCCACACGGAACAGACCGATCAACGCGCCGCCCAGCCCCTTTCCGTCCTCGTCCTTTTTCAGTCCGTGGATTTCGCCATAGATCAGTTCGTTTTCAATGGGCTGTCCGTCGTTGACCGCAAGGTGAACGAGCGCAACGCTTTCCCCGGCATAATCGAATATCACCGGGTATTTTCTGTCGGAGAGAATATAGTGGCTGCCGGTGGCGATCTCCTGCACATATGCCTTGCTGCCCACAGGCAGGTCGGTGGCAAAGGCGGCTTTGCCGTCCGCTCCTACGGTTACGGTTTCCAGCAGCCCTCCGGCGGGGATCACGCTGCCGTCTGCCGCGGTCATGGCTTCTGCGGCGTAAAGACCAAAGGTCACGCAGCCGATCTCGTCCGCGCCGGTAATGCCAAAGATTTCATCTTGTGCCATGATCTTTGTGAGATCAACGGCCGCTTTCTGCCGTTCGTTATAGAAGCTCGCAGCCGTTTCGGTCACCTCCACAAGCTGCCCGGCATAGGTCAGCTCCACCGTGCGTACCTCACTGGATAACACCATGCCATACGGCACGGTGATCTCACGGATGGCATATTTTCCGAGATACAGCGGCTTACTGCCTGCCGGTGCGTCTGCCGTCGTGGTGACGGTATCCACCACCGTTCCCGCTGCATAGCGGAGCGTGCCGTCCGGAGTGATGATGTCCTCAGCTACCGTGATCTTATAAACTGCGCCGGGAAGCATCTGCACGGCATATACCGGGCGGTAGACCCCATCCGATTCGGTAACCGTGGCATACACCTCGCCGGTTTTGGCGATTTGGATGATACCCTTTTGCGCGGTATTTTCCTTCGTGACCGCCACTACCGTTACGGCGCTTTCCTCCGTGGCATTGTCTGCGGTGATGTCAAAATAGACACGCTCGGAGGAAAGCACATACCCATAGGGCGCGCTGACTTCCTCCAGTGAATATCCCTTGCCGTAGGGCAGCTTTTCCGGCGTGATGAGCATACCGTCCGCCGAGGTGGTAAAGGTGTCGACGATCGTCACCTCCGGATAGGTGTAGGTCATGGTGATGAGCTGCCCGTCCGGGTCGTAAAGTCGGAAAGAGGCACCTGCCAACGGAATGGTTTTGCCGGTTTCGGCATCCACCTTTATGACCTTGACATAGCTTTCAAAATTGCGGTTATTGGCAAGATAGCGATAGGTCTTTCCGTCCTCCGCAATATACACCTCAAAGTCCGGCAGCAGCTCCCGACCTTCCCAGCCTTCGGTTTGATGCACCACATAAACGCCGTAAGGCAAGTCCTTGGTCTGAGCAAAGCCGTTTTCATCACAGACGAGATGATCGCGCTCCGTATCTCTGGCGTTGTCGTAGCTGCCTGCGGATCTCAGGTATACCGCAAATTCAGCGCCGGCCTCCGGCGTTTCCAGCTGGGTGCTGCCGTCATCCGTGTGCTTGATGATGGCAATATTGCCTTTGGCGATCTGCTCGGTTACATCCAGTGCGGTGCTGTTATATTCCGCGGTGTACCGCTGCGGCTCAGCTCCTACGGGGTACACCGTGCTGTCCAGCAGATAGCCCTCGCTGGGCGTGATCTCACGAATCGTCCAATCATCCCCGCAGGCATAATATACGGTTGTGAATTGGCCGTTTTCATCCGTCACATAGGTGTCCACAAGCTGTCCGCCCTTGTATACGCCATAGACCGCGCCGGATAGCTTGGCGTCACCCTGGGGCATTCCGGTGGTGCTGTCGCTTTTCGTAACGGTGGCGTCCCACTTTTTCAGCACATTGTGGATGCTCTTGTGCGTGACCTTGTTCCATTCCACTGCTGCCGTCTGATCCTCGGGGATCACATAGCGAACATCCGTATCCACCTCGGACAGCACATAGCCTGTGCCGATCAGCACATCGGAAAATACGGCCTTGCCCGTGCTGTCTGTCACGGCGTACTCGTCTACGGGCAAGCCCGAAAGTGAAGTGCCGCTCAAGTGGAATTTCACACCCTCGATCAAATGATCCTCCGAGGTTTTCATGACCTCCAGGCTGCCGCGCTTTAGCTTGTTATTGAAGGTAACGGTAGAAACCTGCCCGGAGACCACCGTGACACGGCGTACCTCCTGCGGTTCGTATTTGTCGTAGCTCTGCTCGGTGACGGTATAGACGCCGGGTCGGAGACCGTCGATCCGGATTTCGCCCCGGCTGTTCGTGGTTACGGTCTGGTTCACACCGTTACCGGAGATGGTAAAGGCTATGCCGGCAACCTTCCCGTCCTCGCTGGTTTTCACGATTTTGGCGCTGCCTGCCGCCGTGCGCACCTTAAGGAAGGACGGCACAGGGTCGTTCTCGCCGGGCACACCGGAAACCATGTCCTGGTTAGCGCCCTCCTTGCCGGGAACCGACCAAATCAAAAAGCCGGTGCTCATCGTTGTTACGGGAATTTGGCGGTTCAGCTTGATGGTCACGGCGTCGTTGATCGGTTTGCTTGAGGTCAGGGTCAGCGTGTTGCCGCTTACGGAAACCGAAACGCCGCTGCTCTGCGACACATAGTATTTACTGAGAATGCCGTTCGCGTCGGTCAGCGTCAGCGTGTATTTGCCGTTTACATATTCCATTTCATACACAGGCGCGGCTCCCGCATAGTTCACGGCAAAGCTGGGACGAATATAGTGCGATGCCATATCCGCAAGGATCGCGTCATAGTAGGCTTTGAAATACTTATTGCGGCAGTGCTGCTCGGTCATGGTGCCGGAATAGCCGGACACGGGATAGGATTTGTCATTCAGCTCGGTGGGTGAGGTACGGAAGCCCAGCGTGATCTGCCAGACGATGAGCTGCGTGGCCGCATAGCAGGCGTTTGCATCCTTGCTGGTCTGCAAGCCCACACGGTTGGGATAGCCATAGGTCAGCGCCAGCGCCAGCAGATCCTTTTGCTCATTGGAAAGCATCCGATATTTGTTGCCGTGGTTCGGATCGCTTGACCCCGCGTATTCGTAGTTGTCCGGGAGCGGCACACCGTGTTCAATACAAAAGCAGTACACATAGTCTGCTCCGTAAGTCCAATCTGCTTTGCTTCCTGTCAGCCCGTTTCGCTTGGCGGTGTAGTCGTGCATTTTTCGCACGGCGGGCGATACGGCTCCGCCGAAGGGGTTGTCCTCGCCTCTGACACCGTATGCGGCGGTGAAAGCGTTTCCATCCTCGTCGGTCAGTGTGTAGTCCCAGCTGACATGGCAGTTGGTCAGATCCATGGTCACGCCGGATGCCGCCGAGGCGGTGATAGGGAGCATGGATGACAGCAGCAGTGCAAAGGCAAGCAGCAAGCTGCCGAGCTTGGTGATTTTTCGGTTCATTCTGTTCGTTCCTCCTTGTTTTAGGCGCAAAAAAACACCGTCCGAAAAAAGACGGTGCTTCTGCTTGATATGAAGTTGTTCAGCTGCCGTAAATGACGGCGAAGGCGATCTCTCCGCTCTGTTCGATCTGTACGACCTTGTAGCTCATTTCGGAGACGGTCACACCGTTGGCCGGATCGGTGGAAGTTTTGACGATCTTATCCACATGGTACTGCAGACGGCTGATCGTACCGTCCACACCTTCCTGCCGGAGATACGGCGTCCCGAAGTATCCGACATCCGGGGAAAACGCCATGCTGTCCGTCCAGATAAAGCGGAAGCCCTGTGCCGCATAGCTTTCCGCATAGGCCCTGACCTCCGAGATGATACGCTCAAAG
Source organism: uncultured Eubacteriales bacterium (assembly GCA_934446285.1). Taxonomy (GTDB): domain Bacteria; phylum Bacillota; class Clostridia; order Oscillospirales; family CAG-272; genus CAKSEI01. Next base: position 6,789 of record CAKSEI010000059.1, read on the forward strand.
TCTGCCTGTGTATAAACGGGATCAGGTACCGTACTCGGTGGCTCGGTTGGCGGTTCGGAGGGCTGTGAGGTTTCAGAAGGCTTTGTTTCTGCTGCTTCCTGCGGCGGTTGAGGCGGCTGCGTGGAATTTTGCGTCGGCGGTGCTGTTGTGACCGGCTGTTCCGCGGTAGCATCCGGTTGCGGCTCTGCGGGCTGCGTCGGTTGCATCGTGTTTTCTGTGGGGGTGCTTTCGGCGGCTTCATTACCGGCCGAAGAAGAAATTGGCTCCTCCTGCCGGGGTAGGGTGCTTTCTGCTATACCTGCCCGGTCGCTTGCTGAGGATGCTTCCGGCGCATTTGGCTGTGCGGCGCAGGCGGAGAGCAGCAGAATACCCACCGAAAACACAAAAACCAGGATCTTTTTCATGAAAACGACCTCCTTTCCCGGCTATTATACCCGAAAGCTGAAATCAGCGCAATGCTATCTCTTTTTTCGGCAGGTACAGCAGGTTTTTGAGGGGGTGAGGTGTGGAGAGGGGGAGCGGCGAAGCGCCGCACTAACACATCCGCATTTGATAGGGCAGACCTGTCCCTTGGCGGCAAAATCTACCGTTCCATATCCCGCTGTCGCTTGCGATACAGCTCCAATGCCCGTATGATCGTATCCTCAATCGTCTGCACGGGCGTCCCCGGCTTGAAGAATCTATTGATACGATCTCGCGGCAGGCGAAATTGCTCCCGCTGGTTGGGCTTTTCCTCCTCCATGATGGACAGGATCACCGCATCGGTCAGCTTTCCGTCGCGGCTGAACGCCTTCATCTTAATGGCCTGTGCAAGCGACGGCGTGCAGTCCTCGCGTCCCATGGTGTCATAAAGCGTGCCCTGCTCCTGTTCGGTAAGGTAAGAAAGCTCCACCGCAGGGCGAAAGGCGATCCGACCGTCATCCACCATGTCCAGAATTTCCGGGATGAGGTTGGTGAGGCGGATATAGCGCTGAATTTGGCGTCCGCTTTCACCAGTGTCACGCCCCATTTTTTCTACGCTTTCTAACTTCTCGACCATTGGTCGGGAAGTTAAATCCGTTCGCTGTCCCTGCCTTCGCATGGCATCCAGCTTCATTTTATACGCAAACGCCTTTTCCGACGGCAATACGCGCTCGCGTTGGAGATTGCTGTCCACCATGATAATAACGGCTTCGTCATCCGTCAGGTCGCGCACGATGCAGGGGATCGTGTCCCGCCCTGCCAGCTCGCTGGCCAGCTTGCGCCGGTGTCCCGACACCATCTGATAGCTGCCGTCCTCCAGCTGCCGCACAAGCCCCGGCACCAAGACGCCGTACTGCCGCACGCTCTCCGCCATTTCCAACATGGCCTCGTCCTGCTTTACCTTGAAGGGATGCTCAGGAAAATCGCTGATTTGGGCAAGCGGTATGTCCTGCACGCTGTCGCGCTTGGCTTCGTCCCGCTGCTCCTGCGTGGTAAACAGGCTATCGAGTGATGTCAGCATCTCGGATGCGTTGCTTTTCGCCAATGTGTTCCACCTCCTTTACC
>CAKSEI010000060.1 GCA_934446285.1 uncultured Eubacteriales bacterium
TGGAGGTTGACCATTCCGACTATCTGGAGCTTCTACGGAAGCTTCGTGCCCTGCCCGGAGTGAAAAAGGTGTTTATTCGTTCGGGAATACGATTTGACTATCTTATGTACGACAGCGACAGGACATTTTTCAAAAAGCTTGTACGTGACCACGTAAGCGGTCAGCTTAAGGTAGCTCCCGAGCATATCTCCCCGCGCGTTCTCAGATATATGGGAAAGCCGGATGTCGATGTTTATAACAAATTCAGAGATGAGTTTTTCAGAATAAGCGCAGAGTGCGGAAAGGAGCAATATCTCGTTCCGTACCTCATGTCAAGCCATCCGGGCTCACGGCTTGAGGATGCGCTTTCTCTTGCCGTCTATTTAAAGAAAACAGGACTCAACCCCGAGCAGGTTCAGGATTTTTACCCGACTCCCGGTACTGCCTCGACGGTTATGTTCTATACGGGGATAGACCCTCTCACGGGAAAGGAGGTCTTTACCGAGACGGACTATCACGAGAAGCAGCTGCAGAGAGCGCTCCTGCAGTTTTCACGGCCCGAGTGCGCTCCGCTCGTGCGCGAGGCACTCATTAAACGCGGCAGAAAGGATCTTATCGGATACGGGAAGGAATGTCTCGTCCATCCCGCGCATAAAGGCTCGGGCGGCAAAAGAAAAACTTCGCCGAGAGTCGGAAGAGGAGTCTCAAAACCGTTTTCTCAGAGAAAGGGCAGGGCAAATACCGCTAAAAGCCGTAAAAAATGACCCGCATCGTTTTGCGGAATTTCATCGATAATCTGAGTCCCGTGCGTGCGAGAGGAGATTTTGTGACCGCAGATGCGAAATTTATCACTTTAGCACGGTGAATTGATACAATTAAAGCGACGCAGCGGTGCAGGTTTTGCACAATGTCTACAAATTTGAAAAAATTGCCGAAAAGCACTTTACAGCTTTAGCAAAATGAAGTATAATAGTGCCATCGAAAAAAACAATACGTAATTTCAAAAGGAGACGGGACAATGAAATTCAAAAGGATAGCGGCAATAATAACGGCTCTCGTTACGGTAGCAGCCCTTGCATCGTGCGGAGCAAAAAAGGAACAGACCGATTCCGAATATGTCAAGGAAAAGGGAAAGCTTGTTATAGGTATCACCGAGTTTGAGCCTATGGACTATAAGGACTCCTCGGACAACTGGGTAGGCTTTGACGCAGATATGGCAGCTGCCTTTGCAGAGAGCCTCGGAGTAAAAGCCGAGTTTGTACTCATCGATTGGGACAGCAAGGTTCAGGAGCTGAACGGCAAGAACATCGACTGTGTATGGAACGGTATGACATTAAGCGATGATGTCATGAGCGCAATGTCATGTTCGAATGCTTACTGCAACAATGCACAGGTCGTTGTAGTTCCCGCGTCCGACAAGGATAAATATCAGAGCGTTGAAGACTGCAAATCGCTCAAGTTCGCAGTAGAGAACGGCTCCGCGGGCATGAAGATGGCAACCGAAAACAACTTTGAGTACATCCCCGTGAAGGATCAGGCAACGGCTCTCATGGAGGTTGCGGGCGGCACGTCAGATGCTGCGATAATCGATTTGCTCATGGCGGGCGCTATGATAGGAGAGGGTACGAGCTATGAGAACCTCACGTATACGGTAAGCCTCAACAGCGAGAAGTACGGAGTAGGCTTCCGTCAGGGTTCTGACCTCACCGAGAAGCTGAATGACTTCTTCAAGAGCTCGTATAGCGACGGCTCGATGAAGAAAATCGCGGAGAAGTACGGTACTCAGGAATCGATAATAGAACAGTAAGTTAAAATTAAAGGGGCGGCAGAGAGTGAGCATCGCACTCTCTGCCTTTCGCCCGTCAACGGAGTTTTTATGGAAAGTTTGTTAAATACGGTAAGGGAACAGTTTCCCATAGTCTTTTCTGCGCTTAATGTCGGATTTCTTCAGACGCTCAAGCTCTTTGCCGTTACCCTTATAGGGGCGTTCCCGCTCGGACTTCTTATTTCTTTCGGTTCTATGTCGAAATTCCGTCCGATAAGGCTTATTGTTCGTTTCCTTGTATGGATAGTGCGCGGAACACCGCTGATGATTCAGCTAATGATTATATACTATTTCCCGGGGCTTGTTTTCGGAGTGCCGATTTGGGGCGGGGGAGAATCGGGACGCTTTACCGCGGCGGCGGTGGCGTTTGTTCTCAATTATTCCTTTTATTTTTCGGAGATATACAGGGGAGGAATTCAGAGCGTTCCGCACGGTCAGCAGGAGGCGGGACAGGTACTCGGAATGACCCGCTCCCAAATCTTCTTCCGTGTTACCCTTTTGCAGATGATTAAGAAAATAGTGCCGCCTATGTCAAACGAGATAATCACTCTCGTAAAGGATACGTCTCTCTCCCGCGTTATCGCCCTGCAGGAGATAATCTTCGCGGGTGAATCGTTTATGAAAGGCTCGCACGGCATATCGGGAGAAATATGGCCGCTCTTCTTTACATGTATATATTATCTCGCGTTCAGCGCTCTGCTGACATATCTGCTCGGACGTCTCGAAAAGAAGCTGTCCTATTTTGCATGAGGAGGAAAAATGTCTGTTCTTGAGGTAGAGAATTTAAAAAAGACCTTCGGCAAAAATCAGGTTCTCAAGGGAATCGGCTTTTCACTTGAAAAAGGCGAGGTGCTCGCCGTTATCGGCTCTTCGGGCGGCGGAAAAACGACGCTGCTGCGTTGTCTTAACTTCCTTGAGTTTGCCGATGAGGGGAAAATAAAGGTGTGCGGGCAGACCGTCTTTGACGGGGATAAATCGGGAAAATATACCGACGATGAGATAAGGCGCGCGCGCCTGCACTTCGGACTTGTTTTTCAGCAGTTTAACCTGTTCCCGCAGTATACGGTGCTCGGAAACGTGACTCTTGCCCCTACGCTCTTAAAAAAAGGCTGCGCCTCCGAGATAGAGGAGAGGGCAAAGTCTCTTATCGCGCGCGTAGGGCTGTCGGAAAAGCTCTGTGCTTATCCTTGCGAGCTGTCGGGCGGACAGCAGCAGAGGGTGGCGATAGCACGCGCCCTCGCACTCGACCCGGATATACTGTGCTTTGATGAGCCGACCTCGGCGCTTGACCCTGAGCTCACGGGCGAAGTGCTGCGGGTTATCAAGGGTTTAAAAAACAGTGACAGCACTATGATAGTCGTAACTCACGAGATGGACTTCGCGAGAAATGTCGCCGATAAGGTCATTTATATGGCTGACGGAGTTATCGAGGAGATGGGCACGCCCGATGAGATATTCGGAAGTCCGTCGTCAGATAAGACGAAGAGTTTCCTCAGCCGCTCCTTTGAAGAAATATAATCGGACTGTACTTTAAAAAAATCAATACACATTTGCCGAAATATCGACAAATGTATATTGATTTTTTTTTTGCGATATGATACAATAACCTCGGTTTTTGTTTTTCGGAGAAATATGAAAAAGAAGTTTTTGGTACATATATCGGTTATACTTATCGTCATAGCGTTGTTTGCTTCGTGCGCGCAGCGTGAGTGCGTTGATATCACGGGCAGATGGACGGCGGAGCTTGACAGGAGCGAGGCATTCCGCACTGCCTTTGCCGAGAGGACCGGCTTTACGCCCGAGGGCATAGAGGAAATTTGCATATGTCTTTGCTTTACTGCGGATGCTGACGGGGGCTTCATAATAGAGCCTGCAGGGACACGAGGACTTGACGGCAGTAACCGTGAGGCGGTAAAAAAGGCGCTGTTTGATGCACTGGAAAATGAGACAGCTCAGTATGAGGAGTTTTTTCCCGATATGACGGCGGGCGAAATACTTGCTCTGACAGCGGAGGACCCCGATGTACTCGTCGATGCTGCATTCTCAGAGCAGGTGCTCACGGACGCTTTCGGAATAAAGAGCGGCAGATACACTCTGTCCTCGGATGAGCTGACCCTTTATTTTGACGGGAGTAACGAGGTGAGCAAGGCTCATCTCGACGGGGATTCCTTCTCCCTCGGAATAAGAGAAAAGAGCGGTGAACATTCGCACATTCGTTTTGAGCGCGCGGACTCTCGTCATACAGACTGAAAAAATACTGCCAAGGCAGCAAAAATATATTAACGGAGGTTTCTTTTGTTCCCCTATCTTATAGTCGCGGGAGTGTGCGTTATTGCGTTTCTGTATATAGCGCTCAACTATTTCCGCGTAAAGAAAATGCCCGAGGGTACTGCGGAGATGACGGAAATGGCGGGTATAATCCGCTCCGGCGCAGGTACTTTTCTCAAGACCGAGTTTAAAAGCATCTTTATCGTCGTTGCGGTTATTGCGGTTTTCTTCACTCTTGTTATTGAAAAGACCGCCGGTATCACATTCCTTATCGGCGCGTGCATGAGTACGGCTGTGTGCGTTCTCGGTATGAAGAGCGCAACATACGCCAATGTCCGCACGGCAAATAAGGCGCGTGAGTCAAAGTCTATAGGTCAGACGGTCAAGGTCGCTCTCTGCGGAGGAAGCGTCAGCGGGCTTTCCGTTCAGGCGTTCGGACTCTTCGGTGTCGTCGCCGTGCTGCTTATCTTCGGCTTTGACAGCAATGCCGTCGGTACGGGAGCTATAGCAAAGCTTGAGTGCAACCCGTCTATTATGAGAATCACCACGTATTCTCTCGGCTGCTCGCTCGTCGCCATGTTCAATCGTGTTGCGGGAGGCAACTATACAAAGGCAGCGGACATCTCCTCGGATATCCTTGCGAAAATCCGTCATGATATGCCCGAGGACGACAGCCGCGTACCGAATGTCATCGCCGACTTTATAGGCGACAACGTAAACGATATAGCAGGCAACTGCTCCGACCTGCTCGAGAGTTTCGTTGCTACCATAGCTGCGGCTATCATGATTGCCGTTACTAATTTTAAGGATTCGGGTCTTCCCTCGGGGACCCTTACCGCTACGGTTATTTTTCCCGTTATCCTTGCGGGTGCGGGACTTATAGGCTGTCTCCTCGGACTGGGCTTTGCTCAGCTGCGAAAAATGGGTGACAATCCCGCGAGAGAGCTTAATCTCGCATCATGGATATCCGCCGGTATCACGGTTGTGCTCGGATTTGTCGCATCATATGTGATATTCGGCAAAGTCGAGATGTACGGCTCATTCCGCTTCGGTTATCTCTCTCCGTGGCTCTCTGCTGTGCTCGGTATCGTCAGCGGTATCGCGATAGGTTCTATAACCGAGTATTATACAAGCACGGACTTTAAGCCCACACGCAAGCTCGCCGAGATGGCGACCGAGGGTGAGGCGTTTGTTATAACAAAGGGAGATGCGATAGGCTCGCGCTCCGTTCTGCTGCCCGTTCTCGTCATAGGCCTTGCTTTGCTCTTATCGGGCGTTGTATGCGGTACCTACGGCGTTGCGATATCCGCACTCGGTATGCTCGCATTCGTCGGAGCTACCGTTTCGATAGATGCATTCGGTCCTATCGCGGACAACGCGGGCGGATTTGCCGAGAGCTGCCATCTTCCCTCCGACGTGCGCGTCATTACAGATAAGCTCGACGCCGTCGGAAATACTACCGCCGCAATAGGCAAGGGCTTTGCGATAGGCTCTGCGGCTTTTGCCACCGTTTCGCTGATCGTCGCTTATGTCGGCAGCTATTCGAGTGAGGCTGTGCTCAATATCGCGTCGTTCGGCGTTATCGCGGGCGCTATCGTCGGCGGAGCGCTCATTGAGTTCTTCTCGGCGCTTCTCACCGATAATACCATAGAGTCGGCAAAGATAATGGCAGACGACGGTGACAAGCTGCTCTCCATACCCGGTGTACTCGAGGGTACGGTAAAGCCCGACTATAACGCCATGATACGCACCGCATCAAAGCAGGCTCTCAAAAAAATGCTGCTGCCATCCGTGCTCGCTCTCTGTATACCGATAATAGGCGGTATAATCTGCGGGGCGGATTTCGTCGGAGGTCTGCTTATAGGCGCGACGATAGTCGCCATAACCCGCGCGCTCTTTATGGGCAATTCGGGCGGAGCTTTCGACAATGCGAAGAAGTATATAGAGCAGGGAATGCTCGAGGGTCACGGAAAAGGCACTGCCGCACATAAGGCAGCCGTTACCGGCGACACCGTCGGCGACACGCGTAAGGATGTCGTCGGAGTTGCGCTCGATATATTCATAAAGACCATGTCGACCGTTGCGAAGACCCTCGCGGGAGTTTTCAACAGCATAGGTCTGCTTGCAAGATTTCTTAAGTAAACAGAAGATATAAGCACGGTGCAGCCGCACCGTGTAAGCGAAAAAAAGCGTGAGTGCACAGACACTCACGTTTTTTTGTAATTCTCTCAGTCGCGGGGGGTGATATAGCCCTCAGCGTACAGCAGCTCGGCGGTCAGAACCGCTCCGCCGGCTGCACCTCTCAATGTATTGTGCGACAGTCCGACGAATTTATAGTCGTAAACGGTATCCTCGCGCAGTCTGCCGACGCATACGCCCATTCCGCCCTCGGTGTCGCGGTCAAGGGATGGCTGCGGACGGTCGTCCTGCTCAAAGTAGGTTATAAATTGCTTCGGTGCGCTCGGCAGATTAAGCTCCTGCGGCCTGCCCGAGTAATTTCTCCATCGCTCAAGTATTTCTTCCTTTGTCGGTTTCTTTTTGAACTTGACAAAGACAGCTGCCGTATGTCCGTCGGATACGGGTACGCGCAGGCACTGAGTTGTGATTACCGGCTCTTTTGCCTTTACTATCTGTCCGTTCTCAATATGTCCCCATATCTTTAAAGGCTCTTGCTCACTCTTTTCTTCCTCTCCGCCGATATAGGGGATAACATTGTCAAGGATGGCGGGGAATGAGTCAAACGTCTTTCCCGCGCCGGAAATAGCCTGATACGTGGTCGCTACAACCTCGTAGGGCTCAAACTCAGCGAGAGCAGAGAGAGCGGGGACGTAGCTCTGAATCGAGCAGTTGGGCTTAGCTGCAACAAAGCCGCGCTTGGTGCCGAGTCTTTTACGCTGAGAATCGATTATCTCCATATGTGCGGAGTTTATTTCGGGTATTATCATAGGTACGTCGGGAGTCCATCTGTGTGCGCTGTTGTTGGATACTATGGGTGTCTCCGCCTTTGTGTACTTTTCTTCGAGGGCGCGTATTTCATCCTTTGGCATGTCGACAGCGCAGAAGCAGAAGTCCGTTAATGACGCGACCGTTTCAACGTCCGCGGAGTCGAAAACGGGCATATCCGCAAATTTCTCGGGCATAGGTATCTTCAGTCTCCATCTTTCGCCTACCGCCTCGCGGTAAGTCTTGCCCGCGCTGCGTGCCGATGCGGCAAGGCATACGACATCAAAATACGGGTGCTCCGCGAGCAGGGTGAGAAATCTCTGACCAACCATTCCCGTAGCGCCTATTACACCGACCTTTAATTTCTTATCCATTATCATCACCTGAAAAAATAATATGATATATTATATCAATCATTTTGTTCTCTGTCAAGCACCTTGAGCAATTCATCGCGTTAAATCGGTAAATTTTTTCTTGACAGGGGTATTTTACGTATGGTAAAATCTTTAAGGAGGCGTTCTATGAAAAAAATTCTTGTCAGCGCCTGTCTTTTGGGGTGCCCTTGCAGATACGACGGGGCATCGAAGCAGGACAGTCGGGTTATTGCCCTTATGAAAGATAATATTCTTATTCCCGTATGCCCCGAGCAGGCGGGAGGGCTTGCCACGCCGAGAGTGTCCGCAGAGATAAAGGGAGACGGAGTATTCACGCGTGATGGCGCGGACGTGACGGAGTGCTACCGTGCGGGTGCGAAGACAGCCGTGAGACTCGCGGTGCTTTATGGGGTCGACTGCTGCATTCTCAAGGCTCGCAGTCCGTCGTGCGGCAGCGGAAGTGTTTATGACGGCTCCTTTACGGGGACTCTTATACCCGGTGACGGAGTGAGCGCAGCCGCACTTAAAGAGGCAGGGTATCGCGTGCTCACCGAAGAGGAGCTTTAGTTGCTCCTATGTACTGAGTTGCGGCGGATTATTTTTACTTAAAAATAAACGGGGTGTTCTGACTCTTTTTGTGCAATACGGAAAAAAATAAAATTGCCCGAAATACCACTTGTTTTTTCGCATTTACTGTGCTACAATTTTTATACCGTAATGCGTTCGGCGAACGCCGCGCGGCGGCAGATTAAACCCAATTCATCATTGCATTTCCAAGAGGAAGTAATGAATAAAATCAAAAATAAAAAGATTTTCTGCGGAATTGCGGCGGGCGCCGCACTTCTGCTTTGTATTATACTTGTATGCGTTATAGTGAATAAAAATAATG
>CAKSEI010000061.1 GCA_934446285.1 uncultured Eubacteriales bacterium
ACCCGCAGAGCGCGTATGAGGTCCTGTACCGCCGGAAGGGACAGACGGCGTGGAGCACACTGGGCCGCGTGGAGAGCGCGGAGCACCAGACGGAGCTGGACACCACGAAGTTTGTGGACTGCGTGGAGTATCACTACCGGGTGGTGTGCTACGCGCAGGAGGCCGAGAGCGACGCCGACACCGCGTACACCGGCAGCGACACCAGCCCGGCGTACAGCCTGATCCTGGCCCCCAGCGCGAAGGCGATGCTGAAGGTGCGGGGCTCGACCGGCATGGTGGAGGTCCCGCTGTACGACAACCTGCGGGGCGAGGGCCCGGAGCTGAAGGTCCGGCTGGCCGCCGGACTGGGCCGTGCGCCTCTCGTGGAGCGGGGGGCCGCGATGGCGTCCTCCTTCTCGCTGCGGGCGAGTCGGGGCATCCGGGCCGCGGCGGGCCGCACCCCCCGGTGCGAGGACCCCGGGGTGCCGGGGGCCACGGAGCTGGACGTCCGGAAGCGGTACTACGAGGCGTATGAGTACCAGCACGAGTACAAGTACCGCTATCAGTACCAGTACACGGACGTCGCAGGCGGCGCGGCCTACGCGACCGGGTATGAGACGTTCCATTACATATTCCCCTACTATTCGTTCAGCAACTACAACGTGTACTCCGGCGGGCGGTACTATCAGGCACTGTACTACACGCAGCACTCCTATATTGCGTACACCACCCGGGCCTATCAGTACGTCTACTACTATACGTACTGGTACGGGGCCTATGCATACCAGTACCAGACAGCCCAGGAGCCGAGATACCATTACGCGGAGAAGTATTACAATTACGCCATTCGTGCGTAGCAGGAGGTAAACCATGGCCAACATCGCCGTCACCAATTACTGCAACCTGAAGTGTCTGTACTGCTTCGCGGATGACATGATCTGCGAGGAGAAGCGGCACATCACGCTGGAGCAGTTCCGGGCCACGCTGGACTGGCTGGCCAGGACCCCGAAGAACCACATCGGCATTATCGGCGGGGAGCCGACGCTGCACCCCCAGTTCAGTGAGATCCTCCACGAGGTGAACCTGTACTGCCGGGACCTGCGGACCTCGGCGACGCTGTTCACCAACGGGATCTATCTGGACAAATACCTGCCGGAGATCGGCGAGGGGATCGGGGTGCTCATCAACTGCAATCACCCCGACGGGATGACGGCGGAGCAGGAGAAGCAGTTCCGGGCCACCCTGGAGCACCTGGATATTCTCGGCTGGTTCCGGGAGCGGGCGACCTGCGGGTGCAACCTGTACGTGGGCCGGGAGGACTACGGGTACATCTGGGAGCTGGTGGACCGGTATCAGCTGAACCGGCTGCGGTATTCGGTGACGGCCCCCGGCGGGCAGTACACCCAGTGGCGGCGTGACAAAGAGGGCTACTACGCGGCGATGAAGCCGATCCTCCTGCGGTTCTGCGAGGAGGCGGAAAAGCGGGGAGTCATCCTGTGCCCGGACTGCAACCACATCCCGGACTGCTACCTGACGCAGGAGGAGCGGGAGCTGGTGGCCCGGGTGAACGACCACGACACCACAGGGTTCTGTGAGCCGGTGGTGGACATTACGCCGGACTTCCGGGCCACGGCCTGCTTCGGCAGCTATGACCCTGTGGACTGCGGAAAGTTCCGGGACCTCATCGAGCTGGAGCGGTATCTGCTGCTGAAGAAGTCCTACCCCCGGGTGTGCGCCAACGCCGCGGGGAAGTGTGCCGGGTGCCCGGAGCACGAGTGCCTGCGGTGCCAGGGCGGCTGTCTGGGCTTCGCGGAGGTGTGACATGGACGGGCGGCTGCATCTGCTGATCTCAGGCGACAGGCGGGTCATGCCGGGGCTGGAGGCGCTGGTGTACTCCACCATGAAGCACAACCGGAACGTGGTGTGGCACCTGTTCACGATGGAGGTCAAGATCGACCACGGTGACGGCACAGGCACCGGCTACTACGGCATCACGGAGGAGGACGCGGCGTGGCTGCGGCGGATCGTGCGGTTCATGGACGCGGACTCCGACCTCATCCGCTACGACGTCAGGGACCTGTATCTGGAGCAGCTGGACGGCAGCGTGAACCGGAGCACCGGCTTTACGCCCTACGCCGGGCTGCGGCTGCTGGCGGACCTGATCCTGGACGTGGACTGCTGTATGTATCTGGACGCGGACATCATCGTGCAGGGAGACCTCCGGCCGCCCTACGAGCGGTGCCGCCGGGGCGGGAGCGACTACGCGGCGTACACGATCCCGGACGCCTGCGACGGGTACGGCGAGCTGATCTCGGCGGTGCTGGTGCTGAATCTGCGGAACATCCGGCACAGCGGTTTTCTGGCCCGGGCGCGGCGGTATTACAACCGGGAGCGCTATACCTACCCGGACCAGATGGCGCTGGCGGCGGCGGGGGACCCGGAGCCGCTGGAGGAGACCTACAACTACATGAAGGACCACAAGCTGGCAGAGTACCGGCCGGTGGTCCTTCATTTTTCCAATGACAACAAGTTCAAGCTGTATAACACGCAGCCGGGGGTGTTCTACCGATACTACCCGGAGCACCGACATATTAAGGAAGGGCTGGATCTGATCCGAACGGCCCATTGAGGGAGCGTGACACATGATCACAATGAGCAGTTGGGTGCTGTCGGTTCCGGCGGCAGACCAGGAGCTGGGCTTTGAGGGAGAGAACCTGGTCCACACGTTGACCATCCAGACGGACACGGGGCCGGAATGGGTGTACCGCATCGAGCTTGCCTACTCCAACGGCAAGGTGGATATTCTGCTCCCGGCATATAAGGACGGAACCCTGACAGCGGAGCTCCGGTGGACGGAGCTGTGCGTCCCCGGGACGGTGACGGTACAGGTCCGGGGTACGCGGGGCTACAAGGTCAAGCTGAGCACCATCGCGGTCATGTACATCCGGGAGGCAATCAGCGCGACCGAGGTATTCAACGCCGGGATGCCCACCGAGTTCGAGCAGCTGGAGAGCGACCTGTACGCGGCCAGGGAGACGGCTGTCGCCAGCGCGAAGGCCGCAGGTGAGGCGAAGGCTTCGGCGGAGACGGCGGCAGGAAAAGCGGCGTCCGATGCGTCCCGGGCGGAGTCAGCCAGGGCTGCGGCAGAGCTGGCCGCGGCCGCGTCGGCCCGGAAGTTTGTACTGGATTTCAGCGCCGAGGACTGGGGCGACGGCCTGACGCTGGCCTGCGCGGCGGAGACCCACGGCCTGGGCGCGGCGGGGCTGATCGGGCAGATCTGGGCGGACAGCCAGAAGGTAAGCGACACGGCCATATCCGTCAGCCAGACCGGGGACGTCACGCTCACGTACAGCGGGACCGACGGCACCGGGTACGCCGGGCGGCTGGTGCTGGTCGGGTGAGGAGGGAATGACATGAGTGAATGGGGCGTCGTAGGCGTCATTGTCGTACTGGTAGGGCTGGGTGCCACGATCATCAAGCCGCTGCTGAACCTGAACTCCTCCATCGTGAAGCTGACATCCCGGCTGGACCAGATGACCGAAAGTCTGGCCGACATCAGTGACCGCAATGCCAAGAGCCACGACCGGCTCTGGAAAAAGAACGACGCGCAGGATCAGCAGCTCGACGACCACGAGAAGCGGATCACCAGACTGGAGGAGCACCAGTGAAAAAGACAACAACGAAGCGCATCGTCTGGCTGTGCCTGATAAACGGGATCGCCTGGGTATGGTGCAGCTATCTGCTGGCCTATCTGGGCCGGTCCGAGATCGCCCAGAGCCTGTCCCAGGTGGCGCTGAAGGAGATCCTCGGCGTGGTGCTGGCGTACTGCGCCAAGAGCCTGTTTGAGAATCTGAGCCAGAACAACAAGTGGCCGGACCGGCCGGGGAAAACCGCGGAGACGGAACGGGACGCATGAGGAGGTGCAGAGCATGATCACAATGAAGAACTGGGTGCTCTCCGCCCCGGCCGCAGATCAGGAGATCGGGTTTGAGGGCGAGAGCCTGATTTATACGCTCACGGTTCAGGTGGACGCGGGCCCGGATTGGGTGTACCGCATTGAGCTGGCCTACTCCAACGGGCGGAAGGACATCCTGCTGCCCGAGTATGCGGACGGAAAGCTGAGCACGGTGCTGCGGTGGTCCACGCTGTGCGCACCCGGCACTGTGGCGATGCAGATCCGGGCGACGCAGGGGAACAAGGTCCGGCTGAGTACCGTGACCACACTATATATAAAGGACAGCGTCCGCGCCGTGCCGGTGTTTCACAGCGGACTGCCCACGGAATTTGAGCAGCTGGAGCAGGACCTGTACGCCGCGCGGGACGCCGCGCAGGCCGCGGCGGAGCAGGCGCTGGACTCCATCAGCGGGGCGGCGGAGTCGGCCAGCAAGGCGGCGTCTGACGCTTCCCGGGCGGAGTCGGCCCGGGCGGGCGCGGAGCTGGCGGCAGAGGGCGTCACCGCGGCCAAGGAGGCCGCAGAGGCGGCCCGGGACGCCATCGTCGGAATGACCGTCGAGGCGGAGACGCTGGAGACCGGCCAGCCCGCCACGGCGGCGGGCAGTCTGGAGGGCGGCGTCTACAAGCTGGCCCTTGGCCTTCCCCGGGGCGAGAAGGGCGAAAAGGGAGACACCGGCGCGACCGGCGACTCTGGGCCGAAGGGTGAGACGGGAGCCACGGGCGCTACCGGCCCTGCTGGCCCGGCAAATGTTCTCAGCATCGGCACTGTGTCGAGCGGAGACACGGCGGCGGCGACGATCACCGGAACTGCGCCGGAACAGGTGCTGAATCTTGTTCTCCCGAAGGGCGACAAGGGAAACCCCGGTTCCCCCGGCAGTAAGGGCGATACCGGCGATGACGGCAACGGCATTGCATCCATCGTCCTGAAAAGCGGCACCCATGCGGCGGGCACCACCGATACCTACACGATCACCATGACAGACGGCACCACGTTTGATTTCCCGGTGTATAACGGCGCGGACGGTCAGGGTGCCGGGGATATGCTCAAGAGCGTGTATGACCCCGGTAATAAGGCGCAGGACGTGTTCCAATACGTGGATGATGCGGTGGCGAATGTTGACGTCTCCGGCAAGCTGGACAAGCCCGCAAACGACGCAACCGCAACGGCAGGGCAGCTGCTCACCAAGACCGCAGACGGGCAGGAGTGGCAAGACCCTGAGAAAGGCGTGTTCATCGCAACAGTAGGAAACGGCCAAAATGGCCTTGTGTCGGATAAAACTTTCGCAGAAATCCAAGCGGCTTATGATGCTGGTAAAGTTTGTTTTCTCTTGGTCGAAGGATTACTTTTCCCTCTTCTTTGTGTTGAGGATGCGAAAGCAATATTTTCAAGATTCATCTATACTGGTACGAACGATATGTTTACAGTAACGGTGAAAACCGGTAACAGCGCAACAATCGCGGCGGTTAGCTACCAAGAGCGTATACAAGCCTCAGGACTCCTCAAAGGTGATGTCAATGGTGTCTCTGCCGCAACCGCAGGCACAGACTACGTTGCCCCTGATGGTGACAGCAGCAACCTCACAGCAGCTTTTACCACTGCGACTACCCGCGCCAATGTTGTGACAGGCGAAAAGCTCTCCGTGCTGTTCGGCAAGATTGCCAAGTGGTTTGCTGACCTCGATAGTCTGGCTTTTAAGAGCACCGTTGCCAAGACTGACCTTGCATCCGATGTGCAAACGTCTCTCGGCAAGGCGGACACGGCGTTGCAGAGTGCGCCTGTCACCAGCGTAAACGGTAAGACCGGGGCCGTCACTGTAGCGGTTCCCACTGTTCCCACCACCACGAATCTGCTGAAAGGCGACGGCTCCGGGGGAATGAGCGCGGCGACGGCGGGAACGGACTATACCACCCCCGCCAACGTGCGGACGATCCTGAACCGCACCAATAACGTGAATGTGGCCAACACCAGCTACACCACATATATGGCCCGGGGCGAGGCGCTGTTTTCGACGGAGACCACGCCGACGGTGAACGGCTGCATCGCGTGGCAGTATGGATGAGGTGACGGTATGGCGCACAAGGCACTGATAGGCGGCACGGCGTATGGCATCATCGGCGGTCGGACGCTCATCGGCGGCACGGGGTACGGCATCAGCAAGGGCAGGACGCTGGTCGGCGGGACGGGGTATGACATTGCGTTCGGGGCGGCGGAAAAGGCGCTGAGCAGTATTACACCGGGAAGCACTGTAAAGCTGAACGAAAGCGGCAGTCCGGTGGAGTTCTATGTTGCGATGCACAATTACGAAAAAGCATTGAACGGGAACCGGACTTTGCTGGTGCGAAAGGACTGCACTGCTACAGGTGCGTGGAACCCTTTGGCCCTCAATGCATACGCAAATAGCGCCATCGACAAGCAGCTGAACGGGACGTATAAACAGAAGTTGGATTCCGGGATACAGTCGGCCATTGGAACGACCAGTTTTTATTATACCTCGAACGGCTCCACTGCCAGTACGTCTGTTTTATCCCGTTCCGTGTTTTCGCTGTCGGCCACAGAACTGGGCGGAACCGATGAAATGCTCAACACAGAGGGAACACGGCTTCTCTTATACAGAATGCTGCAAGTTGCATTTCTGAATGGCAACGCCGTTCCGCAATGGACTCGGTCTCCAACACGAGACGGCAATTCAAAGGTATACCTGTTCTCGTCAACCGGTGTCCTCGGCAACGCGGCAGCCACAACCAAAATTGGAATCCGGCCCTGCTTCACCCTTCCGGGGACAACACTGGTGGACGCAGATAACAACGTGATTGCATGAAAAAAGCCGCCCCGGAGGGGGCGGCGTGGGGTCAGGAACACTGAGCCTGATAGATTTTGACGAGCGCGTCGGAGAGCACCTGAGAGAAGTTGACGTGCTGTTTCTCGGCAAAGGTATTCAGCCACGCGGGGATCGTGAGATTTTTCCGCACGGCCTTGTCCCCGTACTTTTCGGCGTATGCATCCATGTCCAATACGATGGCGCTGACGAATTCACCGTCGGCGGCGTGGATGGACGCAGGGGAGCTTGCCGGCGGGATGGCGTTTCCGTCCTCAAGTTCCCCAAGCACCCAGCCGGACGCGGCGTCCTCCGCCATTTCCACGGCTTCGGCCAGCGTAGCGCCCTCAGTCACGCATCCGGGCAGATCGGGGAACTCGACGGTGTAGCCGTCTCCGGTATCCCAAGGGCTGAACAAAGCGGGATATACGAGCTTCATATGATCTCCTCCTGTTAGGTCTGGCAGCAACGGGGTCATTTCAACCCCGCCTGCCGCATGATGCTGTTCCATGTTTTGATGTTCAGGTCTTTTCTGTTTGCGGGTATCGTTACCTTCCCGGGTTTCGTGGGGTGCTTAAAGTGGATGTGATCGCCTTTTGTGGAGTGATAGCACCATCCATCGGCGCGGATCACCCGTTCCGCTTCCGCCGAACTGTGGTTCATACTGTTCCCCCCTCACAATCATATTATACGCATTATGCGCATACATGTCAAGATGAATTTTTACCGCAATTAGAACACGAAGGGAGAAGAAAACATGATCTATGTGAAAATCAACGGCACGGAGTATCCCGCGCAGATCACGGGGACGCTCCGGGACCGGTCGTGGGATGACCGGGACAGCAAGACCGTCACCCTGACCATGAGCTATGCCACGGCGGCGGAGCTGTTCGTGGACAACGCTGCGTGGTCCATCGTCCAGCGGGACACCGTGGCCAAGATGACCGAGGACGGCCTTGCGGTGGTGGACGCCTCCGGCAGCCCCGTGATGGAAGAACAGGTACAGGAGTGGGACAACAGCGAGTACAGCATGGCCGGGTCTATCACGGACAACCGGGACGGCACGGTGAGCGTAAAGATGGGTAAGCCCACGGAGGCGGAGACGCTGAGGGCACAGCTCAGCGAGATCGAGGAGGTATATGACAATGCAGGCTGAGAAGCTGAACGCCATCAAGGGCGCGGTCAGGGACGGGCGGATGGTGCAGAACGCGGGCGGCATCTCCGTCGCAACGGAGCAGAGCGACAAGCTGGGCTTTGACTGGCGCGTTTACTCCGTCAACGACGTGGTGGTGCGGAAGGATTACATCGAGCAGGAAAACCCCGTGGGCACCAGCGCGGACAACCCCATCGAATATGCGGAGGGTACGCCGCTCATCAACAATGCCTTTTACCGGAAGGACGGAAAGATCTACGTCTGGATGGAGGAGTGGGTAGAGTGGACGGAAGCCGGGTGATGCACGGAGGCGGGCAGATGGTGACGCGGAAGA
>CAKSEI010000062.1 GCA_934446285.1 uncultured Eubacteriales bacterium
AGTGATAAGCGCGGACTGCGCCTTGAGAAAACAGGCAGCGGAATTGAAATACACTACGGCGGAATTTCCGACTTCTGCCGTGCGCTCGGACTGATCACGAGCTTTTCCGAGAGCGGCGACACCGCTCTTGAGCAGTCGCCCGTCTTTGAGTCGCTGGGCTATATGCCCGACTGCTCGCGCAACGCCGTACCGAGCCTTGACGGAGCAAAAGAGCTTATGCGCCACCTCGCGGTGATGGGATTTAACGCCGTTATGTTCTATACCGAGGACACATACGAGATACCCGAATATCCCTACTTCGGTCATATGCGCGGCAGATACTCCGTCGCGGAGATGAAAGAAATTGACCGCTTCGGCACTTCCCTCGGAATAGAGGTAATCCCCTGCATACAGGTGCTCGCTCACCTCGACCAGACATTCCGCTGGAATTGCTTTAAGGAAATAAACGATATCGACAATATCCTGAATATCGCCGACGAGCGTTCATACGAGCTTATCGATAAAATGCTCAAGGTGTGCAGAGAGTGCTTCTCATCGAACAGAATAAATCTCGGCATGGACGAGGCGCACAACCTCGGCAGAGGAAAATACTTTGACCGCACGGGTGAGCATACGCCGGTCACCGAGCTTATGAAACGCCATCTCGAGCGCCTTATCCCCATGGCTCATTCCTACGGCTTTACACCCATGATGTGGAGCGATATGTTCTTCCGCGCACAGTACGGCAGATATTATATAACGGAAGAAAAGCTCTCACCCGAATCCGTTGCCGCAAAGCCCGACGGCGTTGTGCCGATATATTGGGACTACTACTGCGGAGAGGAGACGGTGGACAACATGATGACCTGCCACGAGCAGTTCGGAGGCGAATATGCATTTGCCGGCGGCGCGTGGAAATGGATAGGCTTTGCGCCGAATAACGCTTATTCGCTCAAGCTGTCCGACGCGCATCTGCGCATGTGCCGCAAGCATAAGGTTCGCACGGTCTTTACCACCGGGTGGGGCGACCGCGGAGGAGATGCGGCACAGCTTTCGATTCTTCCTGCACTTCTGCAGTATGCCGAATACTGCTATGCGGACGATATAACGAACGAAAAGCTCTCGGAGCGCTGCAAGGCGCTTTTCGGTCTGTCGCTCGATGATTTTCTCACCCTCGACCTGCCGAATACCGCATCCTATCACAAGCCCGACGAGCCGTGCATCACGACTCAGTGCAAGTATATACTCTTCAACGACCCGCTGAACGGTCTGATGGATAAGCATATAGCACCCGACGACCCGCAGACCTACGCATCCCACGCGCAAAAGCTACTGGCTCTTGCAGACGCTCCGCGCTACGGGTATTTATTCAGGACTCTCGGACTGCTCTGCAGAGCGCTTGAGATAAAAGCGACGCTCACAATCGACATCCGCGCCGCCTATAAGGCGGGCGACAGATCCTCTCTGCGAAAGATCGCAAACGAGAGAATACCGCTTGTGTCTGAAAGAATAAGAGAATTCCTCTGCGCTTTCAGAGAGCAGTGGTATCTTGAGAATAAAACCATCGGCTTTGACGCGCAGGAACAGCATATCGGCGGTCTGCTTGAGAGACTGAACTCGACCGCTCTCAGGTTAAACGACCTGGCAGACGGAAAAATAAGCTCTATAGAGGAGCTTGAGCAGCCCGTACTCGACTTTTATTGCTGCTCCGACGACAGGGGTAAGTGGGTGCATCTCGACGCCTTTGAATGGAGCACGATAGTCTCCGCCACACCGATGAAATAAGCGACAAAAGGACTTCGGTAAATAATCTCGCGCCGCAAAAATGCAGCCCGGACTTCCATTTACCGTAAAAGACCGGACCGTCTAAATATAAACGCCCGTGCGGTAAAATCGCGCGGGCGTTTGTTTGCAGCCGAAAATAAGTTGAGCCCCGAGGACTGTCGTCCTCGGGGCTCTGGCGCGCCTTGGGGGATTTGAACCCTCGACCTACCGGTTCGTAGCCGGGCACTCTATCCACTGAGCTAAAGGCGCACACTTTTATCGTGCTTTGGTATTATACCTCAATAAAAGAAAAATGTCAATAGCTTTCGCCCATTTTCTTGCAAAAAAGCCGTCCGCGCCGACGTTATAAGCAATAATGCGGTGTCGCGGCAGATTTTACGGAATTTAAGCAAATCGAAAGCCCCGCACCGACGGGGCTTAATCTTCCTATTAAGTATATACCGGTTTATACGTTCCCGGAGTATCCGCTTTTTAAATGCAGCGGCGGGCATACGCCTCTATACGCTTATATACGCGTATAAAAGCGTTCCGTTTAAAGGCGTCTTATCTCTTGCCCGAGTATCTCGGGTTGACAATCTCTCTCCACGCGAGATCTCCGCGGTCAAGTGCCATTATGAGTGCCTCGGCGGTTGCTATGTTCGTTGCAAGCGGGACATTCTTCTTATCGCACATGAGCAGCATCTGCTCGTCGACCACACTCCCGCGTATCTTACCGTCGAGCACCGTGGTGTTTCTGAAGTAAAGCAGCATGTCTATCTCGTCGTACTCTATACGTCCGATGACCTGCTCCGCACCTCCTACCGTGCCCGCCATAAGCTTCTCGACGCGCAGACCCGTAGCCTCGGATATCATTTTCCCCGTAGTTCCGGTAGCGCACAGTTCATGCTTTGCAAGAATTCCGCAGTATGCTATGCAGAACTGCGTCATAAGTTCTTTCTTGTTATCGTCGGCTATAAGTGCTATCTGCATTTTTTTATCCTCACTTCACATAAGCTTTTTACGGGAAATTTTTTTGAAATTATTGAAAACGGCGATCTGTTCGCCGTCCATACGCGCAGCTATATTATCGAAAGCAGCAACGACATTCTGACTTTTCTTCGGGTCAGCCTGCCGTCCGTGCTCCTGCTCAAAGGCAAAATCCGCATCATACGGCACAACCCCTATAAGCTGCAGATAAGTCTTATCGATAATGTCTATGAGGCCGAGCCTCTGCCCGCGCGATATTCTGCGCGTGTCCGAGGTGTCAAAACAATTTACGACAAGCCGCGAATTTTTCACTCCGAGCTTCTCAAGCTCGCGTCCCGTGTGCTCAGCGGCACGCACGGATGAAGGAGAGTGAGTCGCTGTTATGAGAGCGGCATCCGACACGGCGGCGGCAAGCGCGAACGGCTTACCGATATCGCCCGGCGTATCGATTATTATGTAGTCAAAGCTCTCTTTGCAGCCGTCGGTAAATGCACGGAAACGGCTCTCGTCCATATCGGTATTTTTTCTGAAGGGAGCGGCACAGAAACGGACATTTTTACCCGCGTCGACGGCGACTCTCTCAAGCGGAACTCCGTCACATACAGCGTCGGCGATATCGTATATCGCCTTATCCTCGCAGCCGAGTATAAGGTCGAGACACCTCATACCGAGGTCAAGGTCTATAAGAAGTATCCGTCTGCCGCGTCTGCCGAGCGCGAGCGCAATACCTGCGCTGACGGTACTCTTGCCCACGCCGCCTTTGCACGAGGTCACCATAACGGTCTTACAGGATGTCAAGGCGTGCCTCCCCAATTCTTTTTATATATTTTACCATGAAAAATCCGTGCGGTCAACACAAAAATTGCAACATTTTTTTAAAAACCGCATTTTTTTAGCGTTGACCAAAACACAGGCGTATGATATAATATTTCTTAAGTATGAGTAAAGTCTTATTATCGGAGGAAAAATGACAAATAAATCTTTTTTGGCAAGAAAAGGTGTAAACATCTCGGCAAAGGTCTACTTTGTCGACGCCATGGGGGGAATGGCTCAGGGGCTTTTCGCGTCCCTGCTGATAGGCACGATTCTTTCTACTCTTGCTACATACGTGGGAAAACTTGACGGCAGCTTCTTTGCTTCAGTCTCCGCATTCATAAGAGAAATAAGTACCGTTGCGAAAACGGTTACGGGTGCGGCAATCGGAGTCGGCATTGCCGCCGCTCTCGGAGCGCCCATGCTCGTAATCGCCTGCGTCGCCGCAATAGGTCAGTTTGCGAACGCCTACGGCACGGCGGAATATCAGGCAGGCCCTCTCGGCGTTTTCGTCGCCGTCATAATCGCCTGCGAGCTCGGTAAAATCGTATCAAAGGAAACAAAGATTGATATCCTCGTCACTCCTCTCGTGACCCTCACGAGCGGATATCTCACGGCTTATTTTGCCTGTCCTTTCATTGCACGCGGCATGAATCTGCTCGGCACGTTTATAAACGACGCAACTACTCTGCACCCCTTTTCGATGGGTATAGTCGTCTCGGTTGCGGTCGGTATAATTCTTACTCTTCCCATATCGAGCGCCGCGATATGCGCCTCAATAGGTATAAGCGGCATTGCGGGAGGTGCGGCTCTCGCGGGATGCTGCGCGCAGATGGTCGGATTTGCCGTCGCGTCATTCAGAGAAAACAAATGGTCGGGTGTTATTTCTCAGGGGCTCGGCACCTCAATGCTGCAAATGCCGAATATTATCCGTCACCCACAGATATGGCTGCCCGCTACTCTTGCTTCCGCGATAACGGGACCCATATCCACTATGTTCTTCAGGCTTGAGTGCACGGGCGTATCCGCGGGTATGGGCACGTGCGGACTCGTCGGTCCTCTCGGTGCCGTGTCCGCCATGACCGAGTCGGGCACTCTCGACTCCTTTGCATGGGTCGGTATAGTTCTCATATGCATCGTGCTGCCCGCGCTCTTCTCTCTGCTCATAAGTGAGCTTATGCGTGCGCTGCACATTATAAAACCCGGTCAGATGAGTCTCGAATGATGGAAGAAAAAATATCTTTCGGCAAAAAGAAAAACATCCTGACTTTCTTCAGACTGAAAGAGGGGCAGCTTATGCTCCTCTCTTTTGCATTGCCGTTTTTCATTTCTTTTCTCGTACTCGCCGTGTCGGGCGTTCATCCTTTCGGAGACAAGCAGATTATAGCGACCGACTTCTGGCATCAGTATTTTCCGATGATACGTGAGCTGCGCAGAAAGCTTGTATCGGGTTCTTCCCTGCTGTATACGTGGAACTCGGGCATGGGAACTAACTTTATCAATATAATAGCCTACTATTGTGCGAGTCCTCTGAATCTGCTGACGCTGCTTGTGCCTGACGAATTCCTGCGCGATGCACTCAGCGTTATTTTAATTGCAAAAATAGGTGTCGCGGGGCTTACGTTTTCGGTGCTGCTGACAAGGCTCTTCCCGCGCAGAGACATAGCTGTCGTGCTCTTCTCGTCATTATATGCGCTGAGCGCCTTCTTCATGGGCTACTACTGGAATATCATGTGGCTTGATTCGGCAGCGCTCTTCCCGCTTGTCGTGCTCGGAGAGATACTGCTCATACGCGACGGCAAGCCTCTGCTCTACACGCTCAGCCTCGCCGCGTGTCTTTTCTGCAATTATTACATCGGCTTTTATATCTGTATCGCCGTAGTGCTTTTTGCCCCGGCGATACTTGCCTGTACGTGGAAAGGTATGCGCTCCGCTCTCGGGTCTGCGGCACGCATGACCGTATATTCCCTGCTCAGCGGCGGGCTTGCAGCGACGCTTTTGCTGCCCGCATTTCTTGCACTCCGAGGTACATATTCCGCGGCGAACAATATAATGGGTCAGACGAAATTCAACGGAAACGCGCTGACTTATCTCTCTGCGCTCTTCCCTTTCTCAGAGCCTAACACGCTTAACGCCAAAACGCCGAATATCTGCTGCGGTCTAATCTGTGTCATACTTTTCATCATATTCTTAACGGGTAAATTCAGACTGCGCGAAAAAATATGCGCGCTCGCTTTGCTCTCTTTTATCATGTTCAGCTTTATGTTCCGTCCGCTCGACTTTCTCTGGAACGGCGGGCACTATGCGAATATGATACCATACAGATATTCGTTTATCTTTTCCTTTGTGCTCCTGCTCTGCGCGTACAGGGCGTATACAAGGCTGCATACGACAAGTGCGCCTCAGCTTATTGCCGCATGTGCTCTGCCTGCGGCATTTGTCGCCGTACTCTATTTCACGGGAT
The DNA here is from genome assembly GCA_934446285.1 of uncultured Eubacteriales bacterium. GTDB lineage: Bacteria > Bacillota > Clostridia > Oscillospirales > CAG-272 > CAKSEI01. The sequence goes on from CAKSEI010000062.1 coordinate 6,008, forward strand.
ATTTAACGGCTCTCACGATGGGCGCGTCGGTCGTCGGCTGCTCGCTTTACCTTATTCTTTTTTCAAAATACGTATCGGACAGCGCACCGACGAGAATTCTCGCCTGCCTCTTTTGCCTGCTGCTTACCGCTGAGTGCGCGTGCGCGGGTGCATTCGGCTTTTCCGACTGCTCGACGTATTCGTCATATCTTGACGGCTCTTCGGACATTGCAAAGCTCGCGAACAGAGGGGACAGTTCGCTTGTGCGCTCGGAGATGACCTCGTATAAGACTCTTAATGACCCGCTGCTTTACGGATACAAGGGAGTGTCGCAGTTCTCGAGCGGAGCAAATGCGGGGCTTGTCAGATTTATGACGGATATAGGTGCGGGGGGATATCCCGCGGGCAACAGATACGCTTATCAGCAGAATACCGACTTTGTCAATTCAATCTTAGCGGTGAAGTATCTCATAAACCGCTCGCCCGAGCCTGTTCAGACCGTCTATCCTTACCTTAACGAGACGGATAAGAGCGGCACTGCCGTACTGTACGAAAATACAAACGCTCTGCCCGTCGCATTCCTTACCTACGGTGAGGAGACGGAGCTTTCGTCGGCGAATAAGATACTCGCCCAGAATACCCTCTTCACGGCTCTGACCGGCTTTTCCGATGGGCTTTTTACAGCCCTTACGGACGTTACGGCGGAGACAGACCACGGCTCGATAACAGGCTCGGGAGGCTTTTACTCATACACGAGCACAGGCGACTCAGCGAGGCTGAAATTCACATTCAACTGCACCTACTCGGGCACTTACTGCATCCTGCCGAATATAACCGACGCAGACAGAATAACGATAAAGAGCGGCAGCACGACCTCTTCTTTCCTGGCGAAATGGACTCAGGCATCCGTCCTGCCCGCGGGGTATCACGAGGCGGGAGACACCTTTACGGTCGAGGCGACGGTAAAGGCCGATGAAAAATCACGCAGCGCAAATGTGCGCTACGCCTGCATGAACGACAGACTCTTTCTCGACGGTATGGAAAAGCTGTCCTCCGGCGCACTTACGGACTGCACCTACTCTGACACGTCTGTTTCCGGCAATATTTCATCGCGTGGCGGGACGGTCTTTACCTCTGTTCCGTATGAAAAGGGATGGAGCGTTTATGTCGACGGAGAAATGGTAGGGACACACGCATATAACGGAGCCTTCGTATCCTTTGACGTCCCCGCCGGCTCTCACACGGTGGAGATGAAATATTCGCCGGACGGCTTTAAGGCAGGTGCTCTTATTTCGCTCTGCTCCTCACTGCTGCTCGCTCTCATTTGCACCGTTCGCACAGCGGCGAAAAAGAGACGGCATTAAAAAATACTATTGCAAGAATCCCCTTTATGGTATATAATGGAATATACCGAGAAACAAGGAGTAAAAAACAATGGCAAAAGTAACATGGAAAGCGGGTACACTTCTCGCACCCGTTCCCCCCGCACTCGTATCCTGCTCGGACGGGGAGCATGACAATCTGCTCACTGTCGCGTGGACCGGAATAATCAACTCCGACCCGCCGAAAACTTATATATCGGTAAGACCCGAGAGATACTCATACGGTATAATAAAGAGTAGCGGTCAGTTTATAATAAACCTGCCTTCATCTCATATCATAAGATCGATAGACTTCTGCGGCGTGCGATCGGGCAGAGACACGGATAAATTCGCAGCCTGCTCCCTTACAAAGGAAAAGGCAAGCGTGCTCGACTGCCCCGCGGTTGCGGAAAGCCCCGTGAGCATAGAGTGCAGGGTTTATGACACCATGCCGCTCGGCAGCCACGAGATGTTCCTTGCCGACATCGTCGCCGTCAACATTGACGAGAGATATATCGACGATAAGGGCAGACTGCACATGGAGAAATGTGCACTCGCGACATACGCCCACGGTCAGTATTTTGCCCTCGGAAAGAAAATAGGCAGCTTCGGATATTCGGTAAAAAAGAAAAGGAAAGACGGAGACGGAAAATGAAAAGAGCCGTAAGTTTTATACTCGCCACTCTATGCATATTTTCACTCTTCTCATGCAGTAAAAAAGAGCCCGAGCCGTCGGACGAAATACCGTCCGTGGTAACAGAGCCGGCGACTCTGCCGCCCGAGAATACCGAACCGACGGAACCGACGGAGCCCGCCCCCACCGTTCCGCCTCTGCCCGTTGAGAACTATAAAACTACGGAGATAAATATTTCCTT
>CAKSEI010000063.1 GCA_934446285.1 uncultured Eubacteriales bacterium
ATATAAAATGTCGCCTTACCGTTGTTTATGAGTTCTTTTATTTCATCTTCATCGGTTACCTGCGCGATAAGACCGCGCGCGACAAGCTCATCGTAGATTTTCATTTCCGTCCTCGCTTTTTAAGATATATAGGATATTATAACCCGCCCGGACGCTTTTGTCAACAAGACAGCGCTCTTTTAGCGCAAAAGTATTGACAAAGGGGGCTTTGTGTGATAAAATCAAGAAAATAAAGGCTGTGACGGAGAGGGCAGCGGAGTGAACCGACAAGAGAGGCGATGGCAGGTGAAAATCGCACGGTTTGCCGCAGATGTCGGTAGCTCCCGAGCCGGAGGGAAGAAAGCGGATGCGAGTAGAACCCTCCCGTGAAGCCGCGTAAGAGCGAAATGCCGTGACGGCATGAGTGGCGCACAGCGCAATTTGAGTGGTAACGCGGTTTTTCCCGTCTCAAAGGATTTTATTCTTTTGGGGCGGGGTTTGTTTTTTCGGAGAGAAAGGATTTTTTTACTATGAAAAGAGAACTTGACAAGCAGTATGCACCCTCTGCCATAGAGGACAAGTGGTACGGCTATTGGGAGGAAAAGGGGTATTTCACTCCAAAGAGAGAGGCAGGTAAAAAGCCGTATACTATAGTTATCCCGCCTCCGAATATCACGGGCCAGCTGCATATGGGTCACGCCCTTGACAACACATTGCAGGATATACTCATCCGCTACAAGCGCATGAGCGGGTTTTCCACGCTCTGGCTGCCCGGCACGGATCACGCGTCCATTGCGACCGAGGCGAAAATAGTCGAGGCTATGCGTAAGGAGGGAATTACCAAGGACGACATCGGCAGAGACGGCTTCCTCGAGCGCGCATGGGAATGGAACAGACAGTACGGCGGAAGAATAGTCGAGCAGCTTAAAAAGATGGGCTCGTCTTGCGACTGGACGAGAAAGCGCTTTACCCTCGATGAGGGCTGCTCAAAGGCGGTAAAGGAGGTCTTTGTACGCCTTTACGAAAAGGACCTTATATACCGCGGAAACAGAATGGTCAACTGGTGCCCCAAGTGCATGACCTCGATCTCCGACGCGGAGGTCGAGTATTCCGAAAAGGACGGAAACTTCTGGCACCTGCTCTATACGGTAAAGGAGACGGGCGAGCAGCTTGAGCTTGCCACGACGCGACCGGAGACAATGCTCGGAGATACCGCCGTAGCAATAAACGCTGATGACCCGAGATACAGTCATCTGCACGGCTGCCACGTTATTCTTCCTCTGCTTGATAAGGAAATACCGATAGTCTGCGACGAGCACGCCGATATGACAAAGGGGACGGGCGTGGTCAAGATAACTCCCGCTCACGACCCGAACGACTTTGAAGTAGGTCAGAGACATAATCTGCCGATAGTCCGCGTCTTTACCTACGACGGACACATGACGGGAAAAGCCGACGCGGAGGAGTCCGAGGAGCTTTTCGCGTCGGGCAAGGCGGCAAAGGACGAGCCGCACGTACTCGACTGCGGCAAGTACGCGGGCATGACGACCGCCGAGGCGAGAAAGGTGATCCTTGCCGACCTCGAGGCGGGCGGATATCTTAAGAAAACCGAGCCGCTGAAGCACGACGTCGGAATATGCTACCGCTGCCATACCACGATAGAGCCTATGGTATCGAAGCAGTGGTTCGTGCGCATGCAGCCGCTCGCCGGGCCTGCGATAGAGGCTGTACGTGACGGGAGCATCAGATTTGTCCCCGAGCGCTTTGAGAAAAACTACTTCCACTGGATGGAGAATATACGCGACTGGTGCATCTCGCGTCAGCTCTGGTGGGGTCACCGCATACCCGCCTTTTACTGCGACGACTGCGGCAAGGTGACGGTGACCAAGGACGAGAGCGCCGTTTGCCCCTGCTGCGGTAAGGAAATGAGACAGGACCCCGATACGCTCGACACGTGGTTCTCATCCGCTCTCTGGCCTTTCTCCACTCTCGGATGGCCCGACGACACGGAGGATCTTAAATACTTCTACCCGACGAGTACGCTCGTCACGGGATATGACATAATCACATTCTGGGTATCGCGCATGATATTCTCGGGACTTGAATACACGGGCAAAGCGCCATTTGATACCGTGCTTATACACGGTCTTGTCCGCGATGCTCAGGGCAGGAAGATGTCAAAGAGTCTCGGCAACGGTATCGACCCGCTCGAGATAATCGACAGGTACGGTGCGGACGCTCTCCGTTTTGCGCTTGCTACGGGCAACAGCCCCGGAAACGATATGCGTTTCTCCGACGAGAAGATAGAGAGCGCGAGAAACTTCACAAATAAGATATGGAATGCGGCACGTTTCGTGCTCATGAATACCGATATAGATACCGTCGCTCTTCCCGAGGCGGATAAGCTGCAGACGGAGGATAAGTGGATTCTTTCGCTTTACAATAAGCTTGTCTCGGACGTCACGGCAAATCTCGATAAATACGAGCTGGGTATTGCTCTCTCAAAGCTCTATGACTTCATATGGGATATATTCTGTGACTGGTATATAGAGCTGCTAAAGCCGAGATTTAACGACAAGGGCAGCGAGAGCAATCTGACGGCGCAGAATGTCATTTGCTACGTGCTCACGGGTGCGCTCAAGCTGCTGCATCCCTTCATGCCGTTTATCACCGAGGAGATATGGCAGAGTCTGCCGCACGAGGGAGAGTCGATAATGATTTCACGTTTCCCGACCTATGACCCTGCCCTCGACTTCTCCGAGGACGAGGTGAGAATGGACAGGCTTATCGCGGCTATACGTGCCGTGCGCAACAGACGCGCGGAGATGAACGTGCCTCCGTCAAAGAGAGCTGAGATAATCATTGACTCCGCCCTTACCGACACATTCAATGAGGACACGGCGGTGTTCTTTACCAAGCTTGCCTACGCGTCATGTGTGTCATTCGGCAAAAGTGCTCCCGCGGACGCGGTGCGGATAGTCACCGACTGCGCGCAGCTCTATATTCCTCTCTCGCAAATAATCGACTTTGAGAAAGAGCGTGCACGCCTTACAAAGGAAAAGGAAAATCTCGAGAAGGAGATTTCGCGCCTCGAGGGTAAGCTGTCCAATGCCGGATTTGTCGAAAAAGCTCCCGAGAAGATTGTAAACGACGAGCGCGAAAAACTGCGCAAGTATAAGGACACTCTTACGGGCGTAAACGACGCTATTGAAAAAATAAAATAAACGCCGTCACGTTGCGACACGTTACGCGTTAAAAATGTGATATCCTATCGGTGCATTAAACCGATAGGATATTTTTACATGGAAAACGTAACGGCAAAAATCAAAGAAAAGACGCTTACGCTGTGCGTATCGGGTGAGATAGACCATCACAGCGCAAAGGCGATACGCGCAAAGGCGGATGCGGCAATCCTCGCGGGGCATCCCGCCGTCATACGTCTCGATCTCTCGCAGGTGAGCTTTATGGACTCATCGGGGCTGGGGCTTATCATGGGCAGATACGCGCTTGCGAGCGACATCGGAGCGGCGATAAGCGTACTAAACCCCACCGACGCCGTGGCGAGGATAATACTCATGGCGGGGCTTGAAAAAATAGTACCTATAGAGAGGGATATACAGTGAAGAAAAAAATACTCAACGAAATGCGCCTGACTCTGCCGTCATATTCGATAAACGAAAGCTACGCGCGCTACGCCGTATCGGCATTCGTCGCGCAGCTCGATCCTACCGTTGCGGACATAGGGGACATCCGCACGGTCGTAAGCGAGGCGGTGACAAACTGCGTTGTTCATGCTTATAAGGACAAGCCCGGCAAGATTTACATATGCGCAAAATACGACGACGGCGGCAAGGTCACGGTGAGCGTGAGAGACAGGGGCTGCGGAATTCCCGATGTGAAAAAGGCAATGCAGCCGCTCTTCACGACGGATACGAGCGGCGAGCGCGGAGGAATGGGCTTTTCCGTCATGGAGAGCTTTTCCGACTCTCTGCGCGTTCGTTCGTGCGCGGGCTACGGTACTACCGTCACCATCGTCAAGCGCATAAATAAGTAAGAGAAAGTGGTAACTTGCGCGATAACGATACGCTTTTGCACCTTATAAAGGGTGGAGACGACGAGGCTCTCTCTGAGCTTGTCGAAAACAATCTCGGACTTGTAAAAAAGCTGTGCTTAAAATTTACGGAAAGGGGAGTAGAGTACGACGACCTTGTGCAGATAGGCTCTATAGGAATGATAAAGGCTGCGCGCAGCTTTGACTTTTCATATGACTGCGTGTTCTCGACATATGCCGTGCCGCTTATAATAGGCGAGATACGCAGATACCTGCGTGACGACGGGATAATTAAAGTCTCAAGGCAGTTAAAAAAGCAGGGCGCGGAGCTTATGCGCGCAAAGGAAAAATTCGTGAGCGAAAACGCGCGCGAGCCTTGCCTTACGGAGCTTGCGGGACTATGCGGACTGCGTGCGGACGAGGCTGTATACGCTCTCGACGCGGTAAGCTCGGTGCGCTCGCTCAATGAGCGCATGGGGGACGACGATGCGGAATTCGGCGATATGATAGCTGACAGAGGCGGGGAAATGGACGCCGTGACAGACAGAATTGCACTCGGAGAGGCGCTCGAAATGCTGTCGCAGAATGAAAGAAAGCTTATAGTCTTGAGGTACTATAAGGAACTGTCGCAGCAGCAGACGGGCGAGGTGCTCGGCATCTCTCAGGTCAAGGTCTCACGCGAGGAGAAAAGAATAATAACAAAATTGCGAAAAGCGATGTGAGAGCTATAGAATAAGGAGAAAACCTATCGTGAGGTTTTCTCCTTTGTACTTTACGAATAATTACATTCGCTCTTCGGGAAAAAAGTTTGACGTGTCACCTTATTTCAGAAATTCTTCCGATATCGTATTTTTCAGATATCCCGTGAGCGACTGCACGCTTATCGTGTTTTCATAATTGGATATTCCGTGCGAGGCGGCGAGAACGTCCGTGAATTCGTTAAACGGATAGATATAATTCCCGTAGAAGGATTTATTGAAATAATATACGGTCGGGAGAAATACCGCGTTTTCGGTTTTTACCGTATCTCCCTGCTTTACGATATCGAGTTTTATCATGCCGCCGAGCATATTGCGGTCATATGCCTGCTCGGCACAGAAGTTTCCGAGTGAGTAAACGCAAAGCGTCCTGCCTCCGCTATCGGGATAGAGCCATTCTATCGGCTGGAGCACGTGCGGGTGATGACCGACTATCACGTCCGCGCCCGCCTCCGCCATTATGCGCGCATACGAGCGCTGCTCGTCCGTCGGCGTGAAGCTGTCCTCTGTTCCCCAATGCGCCGAGACTATAACAAAGTCGGCGGACTCTCTTGCCGCCTTTATCTGGCGGCGCACAGCCGCCTCGTCAAAGAGCGGAATGACTACGGGGTACGCTCCGTCGGGCTTTATGCCGTTCGTGCCGTAGGTATAGGCGAGAAAAGCTATCTTTATTCCGTTTTTCTCGACGATATTTAAGGCGTTGTATTCCTCTTCGCTCTTATATCCGCCTATCAGAGTAATACCGAGGCTCTTCAGATAATCTATTGTTGAGACAAGCCCCGCCGAATCCTTGTCAAGCATATGATTGTTGGCAATTGATATAACGTCAAAACCGAGCTCGCAGAGGTTTTGCCCCATCTCGACAGGACCGTTGAAGCGCGGATAGTATGAAAAGTCAAACTCCGCAGCCATCACCGTCTCTTGGTTTATCATGGCGATATCCGCGTCTCGTACCGTATCCTCCACTCCCGCATATGTCGGGCGAAAGTCGTATGAACGCCCGCCCGAGGCGGAGTATGCCGCCTCTCTTACGTTGCCGTAGTATACGATATTGTCTCCGCAGCCGACAAAAGACACGCTCTTTTCTTCCGCATCGGTCTGCGGCTCGGTTATCCCTTGCGACTCGGACGGCGTGCTGTCAGACGGCACGCTCGTTTTTGCCGGTTCGCCGTCGCTCTGTGCGTTCCTGCCGCACGAGCACAGCATGAGAGCGGAGATAATTATAAGGAGAATTTTTCTTTTCATACGCCTACCGCTTTTTCCTTTTTTCATGCATTATATCATATTATGCGTCCGCATACAAGAAGTATTTTCCGTCCGGCGAATAATTTTATGTTCAGCAGGGCGATAATGCTGAAAACGGGAGGCGAAAAAATGGAAAAGATAATTATCATCGGCGGCGGAGTCGCCGGACTGAGCGCGGGAATATACGGGCTACTCGCGGGGCTTGACTGTACGGTTATAGAGAAAAACAAAGAAGTCGGAGGGGCGCTCTGCTCGTGGCAGCGCGGGGGTTATACCGTTGACGGTTGCCTGCATTGGCTGACGGGAACAAAGCGCGGTACGGAGCTTTATAAAGTATGGCAGGACACGGGCGTGCTCGGCCTCGAGAGCGAAACGGTAAGGCCGCAGACGTTCTACTCGTCATACTACGGCGGTGAGGTGCTTGACTTTTCCCGTGATATAAGGAAAACGCGCAGTGCCATGCACCGCATAAGCCCGCAGGATGCGCACGAGTCGAACGCATTTACCGAGGCCGTGCGAGCCGCAGCGTCTCTTATGGGATGCGACGACTCGTATTCGCGTATGCGTGCACTGCAATTGCTCGCTCCGTATGCACGCCTCGACCTTTATGCTCTCGGAAGGCGATTTTCAAGTCCGCATCTGCACTTTGCCATGACCGATTTTATAGGCGGAGAGTATAACGCCCTCGGACTTATTTTCGCCTATGCGGCTTTTGTGTCGGGAAACGGCGATTTGCCGGCGGGAGGCTCACGCGGGGCTGTCCTGCGGATGAAAAAGAAATTTCTCGGGCTCGGAGGCACTCTTGTCACCGGTGAGCGCGTCACGGGGATGCGGCGCGAGGGCGGCAGAGTCGTCTCGGTCACAACGGATATGGGTGATGAAAGGGAGGCGGAGCACTTTATATCCTGCGTTCCGTTACCCGTGACATACCGCCTGACGGGCGGTCGGATGCAGTCGGGAGGCACACGGGAGCGGCGCAGACGGCCGTTATTTTCGAGCTTTCATGTTGCGCTCTCGGCGGATGCCGACACTCTGCCGTTTCGCGGTACTGCCGCCTTTGCCTGTGATGGCGTTGATATCATGGGAGAGCATACGGACAGGCTCGCGATTAAGGAATATTCGCATGAAGCGAGCTTTTCACCTGCAGGTAAAAATATAATCGAATGTATGGTTTTCATGCGCGAGGACGCCTGTCGCAGGTGGATAGAGCTGCGCGGGAGCTATAACGAATACCGCGACGAAAAAATGCGCACGGCGCAGCTTATTTTAAAGAATGCGGAGAGAGCATTTCCACAGCTCGCGGGCAAACTCGGCATTATCGACTCATGGACACCCGCGACATTCGAGAGATATCTCGGCGCCCCGTGCGGGGCGTATATGGGACACGCGATAACGGGCGGAGCGCTCCCGTACAGGCACGGAGCTCACATGCGGGCGGCGAATAATCTACTCATAGCCTCGGGCTGGCAGCAAGCCCCCGGAGGACTGCCTACCGCAGCGTGTATGGGACGGCGCGCGATAGAATATATCACGGGGCAGCACTTCGGCGGCACTTGAAAAAAAGCCGAAAATATGGTATATTGATACGGTAAAACTTTTTTTCGGAGGATGATATGGCTGATTTTTTGCCCGTAAGTGCAGAGGAAATGAGAGAGCGCGGGTGGAGCGAGCCCGATTTTGTTTTTGTCTCGGGAGACGCTTATGTTGACCATCCGAGCTTCGGTACGGCAATCATCTCGCGCGTGCTTGAGGATGCCGGGTACAATATCGCTATTCTGCCGCAGCCGAATTTTCGCTCGTGCGAAGATTTTAAGCGATTCGGAAGGCCAAGACTCGGCTTTCTCGTGAATGCGGGGAATATCGACTCCATGGTCGCCCACTATACCGTATCAAAGAAAAAACGAAATTACGACTACTATTCCCCCGGAGGCAAAATCGGACTGCGCCCCGACAGAGCGCTTATCGTATACTGCAACCGTATAAGAGAGGCTTACGGAGATGTGCCTATAATCCTCGGCGGGCTTGAGGCTTCGCTGAGACGTTTCGCTCACTACGACTATTGGGAGAACAGAATGAGACGCAGCGTGCTCGTCGATTCGCGTGCGGATATTCTCACCTACGGTATGGGTGAGAAAATCCTTCTGCGTATCGCCGAGCTGCTCGCGCGCGGCATCCCGATAC
>CAKSEI010000064.1 GCA_934446285.1 uncultured Eubacteriales bacterium
TGCTTTTCCGGGGAGGCCACGGCGTAATTGACATCAAAAAAGCGCCAAGTTTTTGAAAACTTGCCGCTTACCTGAAATACGCCGTCTTTGTAAATGCGTTTGATGGGAATGGATTTCTGGACGCTTCGGGGAACGAAAAAGGCGTCCCGTTCCGCGCTGCGCCGATGCTTGAAAAAGATCAATGTTTCTTCACCTCTCGTTTCAGTGCTTCTTCGTAGTAGTTTTCCGCTTTCCAGACACGCTTGCCTGCCATGATGACCTCTGATTTCAGCCACGCCCACAAAAACTTTTCAAGCGTCAGACCGTTATACTGAAAAAAGCCCGCAGCGGCCACGGGAGCCGCGCCGACAATGCACACCCAGCTCACCGTTTCCCGGTCCAACACTCGGCTCAGGCTGAAATACAGCACCACGGCTACGCCCACCGCCAGAACGGAACAGATGAATTGCCGCACGGACAGGCCGAAAAAGAGTGTTTCGCGGTATGCGCGAATTTCCTTGTTGATTTTGATTTCCATTGAATCCCTCCTGAAATTGTATTTGAATATGCGATATGATAAAATGTAAAAAATACCGCGATGAAAGGCAGGTCCTTCCCAATGGCATATAGTGAGCAGCTATGGCAGGACGCGAAAAAGAAATGTCGCCTGACCGATGAAGATATTACCCGCGCCAAGCGGCTGGGCCTGAATCCCCGCAGTCTGATTAAAAATATTCCAAGTAAGAGCGAGCCATGGAAAGCTCCGGTCAGCGAGTGGCTGCGGGAAATGGAAGAAAAGCGAGAACGAAAGTCTGCCCAGCGGCAAGCACGAAAGGCACAGAGAGGACCGTAAGCCTTGCCACGCTTAGGATGTCTTTTGTGCGGCACTGATTTGTTGCACACATAGATACCACTTTGAAGCATATACTGACTATTACTGAGGAGTATCGCTGGTCTCACGTTTGCAATTGACAAATATGACTTCTCATGCTATACTCATCTCAGTGATTAGGTCACAGAAGCTCGCGGGGCCTGTGATCGGGGGAGTCCCTGCGGGGGCTCCCTTTTTTATTTTGAGGTGATGGTGTGCCAAAGCCGTTTATGACTTATGATCAGCAGATTCAAAAACTGCGTGATAAAAACCTTGTTATTGCCAACGAGGACAGTGCAAAGGTCATCCTTCAGCGCTACAGCTATTTTGCGCTGATCACCGGCTATAAGGATCTGCTGAAGAACCGTACAACAAAGAATTATTTAGATGGGACAGCCTTTGAGGACATTGTTGCCATCTACCAATTTGATGAACAGCTTCGAGAGGTCACATTCCGCTACCTGCTCCATATTGAGCGGCATATTCGCTCTGCACTTTCTTATGGATTCTGCAATGTGTATGGAGATAACCAGCGTGAGTATTTGGACAAGCACCATTATGATATTTCCACGCGCGAAAAGGAAAGAGAGGTTGATAAGCTCATTAGCAGATACCTCAATCCTCTTGTGAATCGTCAGACACAGTATGCTTACATAGAGCACCACAAAACACACCACCACAATGTCCCGCTGTGGGTATTGGTGAACGCGCTCACCTTTGGAACGCTGTCAAAGATATACGAATACTCAAAGCCGCAGGTGCAATCTGCGGTCAGCATGGAGTTTGAAGGAATCGCCGAACCGCAGCTCCGGCAGCTTCTTGAAGTGTTGACGGACTTCCGAAATACATGCGCACATAATGAGCGGCTATTTACTCACCGGTGCGCAAAGCACGATATTCCAGACCTCACGCTGCATAAGAAGCTCACGATCCCGAAAAATGGGCAGGAATACATTTACGGCAAACGAGACTATTTTTCTGTCGTTCTCGCATTTCGATATTTGCTGCCCCATGCAGAGTTTCTGGCATTCAAATCGCAGCTCTCTAAATTGCTTGATAAAGCGATTAAGCAGAACCGGAAGATACCTATGCCCGAGTTACTCCAGATGATGGGGATGCCTCCCAACTGGAAAAAAGTCACTGCTTACAAGAAAATATAAGCGAAAAACGCTGTCCAATGGACAGCGTTTTTTCTATCACAGTCCCAGCATTTCCTTTACGATATGGTCGGCGGACTTTACCAGTCCCACTAGCACCAGCAGGTTAAACACGACCTCGCCCAAGTAGCTCCATACCTGCGTCACTACGGATACGCTGCTATCCACCACCGGCGTACCGCTGGAGGAAAAGGCCGAAAAGATGATGCAGGCCAGCACGATAACGACGCCCTCCATGCACACGCCCACATAGCTCCGCAGGAACGCCTTGCCGAAATGGGAAGTCCCCTCTCCGGCAAAGGACGCCAGCGCCACGGGGGACAGCGCGGCATACATGTAAATCCTAAAAAAGCGCCCGTATACAGTGAGGATTATAATGAAGGCCAGCACCGTAATGAGCAGGCTTCCCAGCAGCGTCACCAGCCACAGCGGGATGCTGGCCAGAAAACCAACATCCTCGATAGCGTCCGCGATCTCCTGCGGCAGCGCCACGGACGCGCCGGTCAGGCCGCCCACGCTGCCCGCCGCGGTCGCCACAATGCCGCTGCACACGTCAAATATATCCACCAGCAGGTCCATTCCATAGGTAATGCCCAACTTAGCCAATACGAAATAGATAAAGTGCCGCAGCAGGTGCTCCGGCCTTTGAAAGTCCCGGAAGCCGGATGCACTGCGAAAAATACCGATGGCGAAGAACAGCACCAGCAGCCCATAGCCGATGGCCTGCATCCCGCCGTTGATAGTCGCAATGGTCTGCCAGATTGTACCGCCCTTGAAGGTCTGCGGCGATTCCGTCAGCAGCGACCAAAGCTCCGTCATTTTGCTGTTCCATGTCGCAAATGCATTGGTCAGATTTTCTACGATCCAGTTGTTGTCCAAATTTCACCACCTCCATAATTGTAATTACAGTGTGTTGACATTTCTCTTTTTTGATATATACTAAGGTCGAGGTGAATGCCATGGACACGATCAATGTCACGTCCGCGCCCAAAACCGCAACCTTTCAAATGCGGATCAATCCCGAAGTGAAGCAGCGCGTGGAGGACATCTATGCCCGTCAGGGCCTTTCCTTTACCGACGCCGTCAACATCTTCATTCAGCAGTCCCTGAACATGGAGGGCCTGCCGTTTCTGGCTTCGCCTGAGAATGCGGAATATATGAAGGCAAAAGCCATGCGCCGCCTGTTGGATGAAGCGGAAAAAGGCTGGGCGTCTGCGGAAAAGGATGGCTGGGTATCTGAGGAAGATGCTTACCGCACCCTTGGGGTGACGGAATGAAGCTAAGATATACGCCGGAGGCGCTATGCGACCTCCAGGAGATCAAACGGTATATCAAAAGCGAGCTTCATAATCCCACCGCTGCAAACCGGATCACAAAGGCCATCCTCAATGGCTGCGCCCGGCTTAAGCAATTTCCCGAACTGGGCGTTTCCATCGCGGCCAAAACCGGCTGTGAGACCAATCTGCGTATGCTGGTGGTCGAAGGCTATATCGCGCTCTACCGCATCGAAACGGAAACCGTTTCCGTTGGCCGTATCATCAACGCCCGTCAGGACTACATCCGCATTTTGTTTGGAAACGTCACACCGTAACGAATAGGACCGCACCCTCTGTTTTCTGTAAACAGAGGGTGCGGCTTTTTCATCAAATCGCGCCAATGGCGGAGAGAATCTCTTTTGCAAACGCGATCATGAGCCCGCCAAACAGGCAGAGAAATCCCTGTGTTCGCTGGCTGGCGTCGTGGGACTGGATGGACATGCCCACCTGCACGATGCCCCAGCCGAGGATGATGACGCCCAGCGCCTTGATGATCGAAAAGAGTAGGGTAAGCGCCCAGCGCCTTACCGCATTACTGCGGCAGGTTTCCAAACGCTCCCCTCCGAACCGTACTTACACATCTCTGCGTATACGGCTCTCCAGAAATCAGTCTAATTTACCTGCGTGCAACAGGTCATGGCAAGACACGCATAGTGCCATTGTTTTTCGCTTGCGCCCAATCATGGCACGTTCCCATGCGGCCTTGCCCTTCAGGTTTTTGAGTTTTCTAACATGATGAATCTCCAAATCCACATTTTCTGCACCACACCATTCGCACTTTTTGGCTTTCAGTCTCGTGATGAGGCTATTAGGGCTTGTACGAAAATATTGGTTTGGTATGGAATCAAAGCTACCGGTTGCGAGAGTTTCTACATGACGGAACCCTTGGTTGTAGAACAACAATGTTGCCCATCCCTTTTTTGTCTGGTACTTGACGCCAAAATCCTTACCAATGCGGTACTTATCTCTGATTTTTCCAATATGCGCCTGATATTTTGCGCCGAATGTCTTGAACATACTGAATTTCATCACATAGTTAAAATTGTTCAGAACCGAAACGTTGTTGGCAATTTTGTAGTAATTGTAAAGGCCACGAATCTCGGCGTTGTACTGTTTCAGAATTTCAAGATCATCGAGGTGCAGCAGACGGTTTCTGTGGACAGGCTCCCAAACTTCTTTGTTCCCATTGTGTACGTCATAGTGGATTTTGAGCGCACCGTATGACATCAGCCGCTTTACCCATTTTTCCTTTGGGACATAGAGCATGATTCGCCCGCTCTTGGAGCGGCGGGTAAATCCTCTTGCATCCCTTTTTGGCGTTTCTGTTTTGCAGGAGAAAATTTCGTAGCCGAGAAAGTGCGCCTTGTCCTTTGAATGGGTTATCAGCGTTTTTTCTGCCGACAGGTCAAGGCGTAGGGCATTTTTTAGGAATACACCCACGTCCTGCTTTAGAGTTTCTGCGTCCTGCTTGGAGCCAATTACGCCAATTAGGAAGTCGTCCGCATATCGAACATACACAACCCGGCGATAGGATTCATCCATCGGGTCGCCGCACTCTAGGTTCATCACCTGCTTGCGGGCTTGTTTCATTTCCTCTCTGGCAGTCATTTTCTGCTCATCTGTCAGTCTGTCCCACTTGTCCTTGCTGTATTTCCGCTGCTTGAGGTAGTTGAAATGCCCTAATTTGCTTTGATAAGCCTTGCTGTGCCTGCGGCATTTCCCTGTGTTGAAACGTTTAGAATATTCATCCATGAATACGTCCAATTCATTCAGGTAGATGTTCGCAAGAATTGGACTGATAATGGAACCCTGCGGAGTGCCGGAGTAGGTGTTGTGGTAAACCCAATCCTCCATATACCCGGCTTTCAGGAATTTCCAAATCAGGCCGATAAAGTGTTCATCTTTGATTCTTCTGCGGAGAATATCAACAAGAATATGGTGGTCAACATTATCAAAGCAGCCCTTAATGTCACCCTCAACAAACCATTTCACCCCTGTGAATCTCTTTTTGACCTCCAAAAGCGCCGTGTGGCAGCTCCTGTGCGGTCGGAATCCATGGGAATGAGTGGAGAAGGTATTCTCGTAAATGCTTTCCAATATCATTCGGATTACTTCCTGCAATAGCTTATCGTTGAAAGAGGGAATACCCAGTGGACGCTTCTTTTGCGGATTTCCCTTTTTGTCAATATAGGTTCTGCGGGCAGGGAATGGCTTGTAGCTGAAATCTTTCAGTGACGCAATCAACGTGTCTATTCGTTTGGTACTCATTCCATCGATTGTCAACCCATCTGTCCCTGCTGTGAGATTGCCTTCCTTCGCGTAGATGTTCTGATAGGCAAGCAGGTAAAATTCCGGGTTGTACAGGTTGCGGTATAGCCGTTCATAGCGATACTCGCAGTTGCACGCTTTGGATTTTAGACTTTCCAATACATTTATGGGACTTCTCATAATGCCTCACGCACCTTTCCTCAATTTGTATTGGGTGATTTCCTACCGCCCTTCGCCATGTACAAGGCTTTCCCTTGCTCGGACTACTACGGCGGCTCCGTTGCCGTGCCGGATTTTCAGGCTCTACAGCCATAGCCTTTTTTGGCGTTCCGGTTTAGGCAATCCCCGTTTAGGTTTACTGGACATGGCTCGTTGTGATGTCGGAGTGGGGTTTTCGTCCTTTTCCGCTTACTGCGGTTGGTCGCCATGAGTATAGTGCAATAGGCAACTTCATTTTGCCTGCCGCCGTGGCGCACAGCTTTTCAACCATCCTTCGCTGTTGGCTCTCGCTATGCCTCCTCGGACTGCCCATCAAGCAGTTTAGCTTTCACCCTTATTCACAACATTTCATCTTGCCGTTCAGTCGTGGGTAGATGGTTTCCCCAACTTACGACGTCCCCGATATGCTGCACTCCCCGTCAGGTTTCCCATCAGGATAAATCGGGTGATGACAGTGCGGCGCTTTTTGCGCCGGTTATACTTTTACACTGCCGCCTTGCCAAAGGCGGAATCCTATATAAACCCGCACGACAGATATTGGGATTATCTGCCGCTTACGGGCGCACTAAAATCAGAAAGGTTATTTACGATCCCCAGCGGGTCGCTGCCCGCCGCCATTGCGGGCGTGACGCAGCAAAGACAAAGGACGGCAGCGCCCGCCGCCGTCCAATATCGCCGCATCACCTTATTCGGCTTCATCGGTTTCCAAAGGTTCTTCTTGTTCAGATTCATGTTCTGTATCCTCCATGTCAATAAAATCAAAATCGTCCAGAGAGCGGAACGCATAGGGCAGGTCGGGCAGCGCGTAATCCGGCACGCCTTGCGGCTTGTGGATGTATGGCTCCGCCTTTCCGTCCGCTGTCAGCCGGATGTTGGGGTGGCGCTTGAGGTTATACTTTTTGTCCAGCACGGGATCTTCGCCGCGAATAAATAAAATCGCTTTATTGGTGTCCAATTTTCGTACTTCATCAATGGTCATCAGGTCACGGCCTGTCTGCTGGAAGTTGGTAGAGCTGGAGCCGCTACGGCCCTTTGTCTGGCCCCGTGTACGGGTGGCGATGGTCTCCTTGCCCAGTAGCTTCACGATAAATTCCAGCGAAGTCGGTTCATTGCCGCCGCCAAGGAACAGAAGCGTATCACAGTTGCCGATGATCCCTTCCCACTCCTTTTCATACAGCGCCTTGATCTGCTGAATGTTCTGGACAATGATGTTCAGGCCGATGTTATAGCTGCGGCAGGTGGCGAGGATCTTCGGGTAGCTCTCCGGCTGGGCCACATTGGCCCATTCGTCTTGAATAACGCGCACGGGAACGGGGAGCCGCCCGTTGTATTTCGTATCTGCCCGAAGGTATAGCTCTTGGACGCACTGGGTGTAGAGCATACCCACAAGGTAGTTCATGCTGCTGTCGTTGACGGGGATCACACAGAAAATTGCTTTTATCTTCTCGCCCAGACTGCCAAAGTCCATTTCGTCCACCCTTGTCATATCCGCATACTGCGGAATGTTGAAGGTGGCCAGCCGCACAGCGGCAGTCACAACAATGCTTTTTGCTGTCTTGCCCGCGGCCTGTTTGAAAATTTTGTACTGCTTCACAGCCACATGATTTGGCTGTTCTTCTTCCAATGCCCGAAAGAGCATATCCAGCGGACTGTGGTATTGGTCGTCCTCCTCTTTGACATCCGCAAAGTTCATCATGTAGATCAGCGTTTCAAAATTCTGTTCCTCTGGCGGGGCCTCGCTGACGAGGTACAGCATGAGGGCAGAATCCAGCGCGATCTCGCCCTTTTCCCAGAACGGATCGTTTCCGGAAGCATTGCGGGGCGTGGTGTTTTTAATCAGGTTATCAATCAGCGTCAGCACATCCTTCTCGCTGCGAATGTACGCAAAGGGGTTGTAACCATCTGATTGGCTGGGATCAACGAGATTGAACACCCGGACCTCATAGCCCATAGCCACCAGCAGTCCCCCCGCCGAGCGCAGCAGCTCCCCCTTGGGGTCCGTAATGAGGTAGGAACAATTTGCGCTGTAGATATTGGGCTTGCAGAAAAAGCGGGTCTTGCCGGATCCGGAGCCGCCCACCACAAGAATGTTCATATTGCGCTGGGTGATATAGCCGTCCATACCCAGCCGGACCCGCTGTGTCAAAATGATGTTGGCGTCCTTATGCTGACGATCCATGTACTTTTTGTTCAGCGCCTTCGGGTCGCCCCACTTGGCGCTGCCGTACTCCTCCCCCGGTCGCCGGTGCTCCCGGCTGGAGTAGTAGAGCGCAATGCCGCAGCCGTAGAGC
>CAKSEI010000065.1 GCA_934446285.1 uncultured Eubacteriales bacterium
ACTTTTCGGCGGATTGTTACGTCGGAGCATCTCCTCGAGCATAAGAGCGTCCTCTTCGCAGTCGGCGTGTGATATACATACCGTCTGATTAGGTGCGTCAACCACAAGCTCGTCATACAGCCGCGCAAGCTCCTCGAGGGCTTTTCTCTTGCCTCTTGCCATGCCTTTTTTCACTATCTGACCGAGGCTGTTGGCCTTTAGTATCGGCTTTATTCCGAGAACCGAGCCGACAAGCGCGGTTGCACCCGAAATTCTACCGCCCCTTTTTAAATACGCGAGGTCGTCAACCGTGAAAATCTGGCAGACGCGCGGGCGCAGCTCAATTAATGACGAGTAAATCTCGTCGATGTCTGTGCCGTTTGCTCTTTCTTCAACCGCACGCATGACGGATATGCCCTCACCGAGGGAAGCCGCCAAGGTGTCGACTACATATATCTTTCTGTCGGGGTATTGTTCCGCGAGAGACTCTTTCGCTATATTCGCACTCTGTATCGTTCCGCTGATACCCGAGGACATGCCGATATAGAGGATATCCTGCCCCGCGCGGAGTGCCTCCTCAAAAGCCTCCGTGAATTTCTGGGGTGAAATCTGAGAGGTCGTCACGTCCGCGCCATCTCTCATCGCCCCGTAATACTTCTTTCCGTCAAACAATGCGGTATCGAGGCATTCATCCTCTTTTCCGTCTATTCTGAAAATAAACGGAACTACGGTTATATCATTTGAGCGAAGATACTCGGTGGGCAGATTTGCCGAGGTATCTGTGATTATTTTAAACAATATACATGTTCTCCTTTATATCTTTTCTCCACATTATAACAAAATAATTCGGTAAAGTCAACATGCGGCGCTTTTATGCGCCTCTCAGGCACTTATCTTCCGTGATAGAGCTTTTTTACCTGATATACCGGCTCGCAGGTGACGTTAATTCCGAGCTTTTTAAGCGTTTTTGAGTCGACCTGAGAGAGGATGACTGTAGAGTGCATTTCGCATCCCGAGAGTTTGCTGAGTGCATCGAGTGCACGCGAGGCGTATTCCGAGCCTGCGCTGCTGACCGCGAGTGCTATTAGTATCTCATCGGTGTGCAGTCTTGGGTTGCTGTTGCCGAGGCGCTTGACTTTGAGGTGCTGTACAGGCTCTATTATGGCAGGTGAAATGATATCTATACTGTCGTCTATTCCCGCAAGCTCTTTGAGTGCGTTGAGCAATAGGGCTGCCGACGCGCCGAGCAGGGAAGATGTCTTTCCCGTGACTATCTTTCCGTCCGGAAGCTCTATAGCAGCCGCGGGCGCACACGTCTCTTCCGCCTTTTTATTTGCTGCGGCGATTACCGGACGGTCGGCGGAGGTTAATCCTATCTGTTTCATGAGCATTTCGAGCTTGACCGTAGTACCTGCGGTATTCATATTTTCCTTTTCGTCGCAGAGTGCGGCGTAATACCTGCGTATTACCTCCTGTTTTGCCGCCTCGCGCACGACATCGTCGTCTGTTATACAGTTGCCCGCCATATTTACACCCATGTCCGTAGGAGACTTGTAGGGGGACGAGCCGTAGATGCTCTTGAATGTCGCATCGAGAACGGGGAATATCTCTATATCCCTGTTGTAGTTTACCGCCGTCTGACCGTATGCCTCGAGGTGAAAGGGGTCTATCATATTAAGATCGTTGAGGTCGGCGGTCGCCGCCTCATACGCGAGGTTTACAGGGTGCTTAAGCGGAATATTCCATATCGGAAATGTTTCAAATTTTGCGTATCCCGCCTTTACTCCGCGCAGGTTCTCATGATAGAGCTGTGAGAGGCAGGTCGCCATCTTCCCGCTGCCGGGACCCGGTGCGGTCACAATGACAAGGCGGCGACTTGTATCTATATAATCGTTTTTGCCGTAGCCCTGCTCGCTTACTATTGTCTCTATATTGTAGGGATATCCCTCTATCGGGTAGTGATGATAGGTTTTGACACCGAGATTTTGCAGCTTTTTCTCAAACCTTACCGCCGACTCCTGACCCATAAATCGGGTTAGAACGACGCTGCCGACATACAGTCCGACGCTGCGGAATGCATCGATCAGCCGCAGCACATCAAGGTCGTATGTAATGCCGAGGTCACCGCGTATTTTATTCTTCTCTATATCCGTCGCGTTTATCGCTATAATTATCTCCGCGTCGTCCTTAAGCTGTAAAAGCATCTGCAGCTTGCTGTCCGGCTTGAAGCCGGGCAGAACGCGCGATGCGTGAAAGTCGTCAAAAAGCTTGCCTCCGAACTCAAGGTATAGCTTGCCGCCGAATTCGGAGATACGCTCTCTTATGTGCATGGACTGCATTTTCAGATATTTATCGTTGTCAAAACCTACTTTTCCCATTTTCCCCACCTAAAACAAAATTCTATATATTATATCATATGCCGACCTTTTTTTCAATCGGATTTTTAACAAGAAGTTAAATCGAAGCAAGATAAAAAAGAACCTATCGCCGCAGGTCCTTTTTTGATAAAGACGCCTGACTCATGCCGAGCTCTTTTAATTGTACTGCGCGTAATCGGGGTCGAAAGCTGCGAGCTCCGATACGCTGTCAAGTTCGGTTATCTGCCCCGGTTCAACGGGAACAATCGTTAAATTCAGCTTGTCCAGATTTGCGTTCACTATGTCGTCCCAGAAGAGCGTCTCGTATGTTCCCGGACGTTTGTACGCCTCGTCTATGCGGTCGCGGATGAGGGACGCATCGCTCCTTTTAAAATATGATATGCCGCACATGTTGTAAGCGTCGTCCCCGTACTTGCCTATTCTCGTTATCCTTCCGTTAGTGTCGTGATCCAAAACCCAGTCATCCGAGTGCCCCGCGACGAATTTTCCGAAATAGCAGGAGTTTTGCGGCATATTGTCAAAAAAAGACGAATTTGAAATGTACAGATCTGCCTCGCATATAAAACAGTCGTCGCTGCCCATGACGTTGCGCGCCGCACGGATTGAAGAGATATTGTTTACCCTTTCGAATTCGGTATTCTCAATAAGGTCGAGGTTTTTGTATTTTCCGCGCAGGTATTCAAATTGCTCTTTCCTATAGCCTACGACAGTGTATATGTGCGAGACTCGCCCCGAGATGGAGTCTATGACCGTCTCTATCATCGGCTTGTTTTTTACTCTCACGAGGGGTTTTGCCGTTTTTTCTGTGAGAGGTGCCATGCGAGAGCCGAGTCCGGCAGCCATAAGTATTGCTATCATTATTTTCTCCGTTTTTTTTAAGAAATATCAGCGCCGCTCTTTCCGTCGGCTTCTTGCCGCAGCGGCGCCTTTTTTCGACCATTATACATCAAATTAAGGCAAAAATCAATACTTGACGTTCTTCAGGCTGCTTTTTCCTCACGTTAAAAAGTTGCTAAATACTTTACAATACCACCTTTCGGTGGTATAATTTAAAAAGGTGTGCGCCGGCGCAGGTGCGGCGCGGTATTTAAAAAGCAAGTTAAAACGAGAGGAAAATAAATATGAATAAAACAGAGCAAAAAACGGCGGGTACGGGTAAGCTCGGCGCACTGTGGAGTGACAGACGTCCCTTTTCCGTAAGGCTGATAACATCGCTGCTTGTCGGCGGTGCGTTCGCGTTTACGTTCTTTGTTTTCGGTCCTTACGAGCTTTATATTCAGAGTGTGCAATATCTGACCTTTGACTTCTCATATCTTGTGCTGCCCATGGCTCTCTGCGGGCTTGCGTTCTTTGTCCTGTCGGCGGGGTTGCTCCTTGTGCTGCGGGGAAAGCTGCATAACTACGCCGTATCCGCGCTCTTTTCGGTAACCCTGCTCGGATGGCTTCAGGGAAACTTTATAAATATCGACCACGGCGCGCTTGACGGCTCTACCGTGGAGTGGTCGGCGTATGCAATTCCCGCTCTTCTCAACGCCGTTCTGTGGCTTGCCGTTGCAGTTGCCGTCTTTGCGCTTATGTATTTCAGCAGAAAGGTGTGGACCTTAACCGTCAGGTTTGTGTGCATAGCCATCATCGGCGCTCAGCTCATCGCGCTTGTCAGCATTCTGCCGACGGCGTTTTCCTCGCGAAAGGACCAGGACCTTTATATATCTGACAAAGATTTATACAAGCTCTCGGATAAGAAAAACGTCGTTGTCTTTTTACTCGACCGTATGGACAAGGTATTTATGGACAAGATGCTTGAGAGATATCCCGAGTGGAAGAATAATGAGCTCGGCGGCTTTACTTTTTACCGCAATTTCACGGGTTCTTATACGAGGACAATGCCATCCGTATGCTATTTGCTGACGGGAGTTGTGCATGACTACTCTCTGCCGCCGGATGAGTATTTTACAAAAGCGTGGACGGAGTCGACTTTTCTGTCCGACATAAAGAATGCGGGGTACGGTGCCCGCATCTACTCAGAGCTCGCATATGTTTTCGGTAAAGCATCAAACCTGAACGGCAAAGCGGACAACCTCGTAAGACATAAGACGACCGTAGACTATTCGCTTATGCTGACTAAAATGCTTAAGCTCTCGGCTTACAGATATTCGCCGGAGGCTTTCAAGCCGCATTTCAGAATTTATACGGGCGACCTTGCGGCAATCGCGACGGTCGATGATGAGAGCGCACAGATGCACGTTACCGACGACTGCAAGTTCTGGGAGAACTTCAGAAGCGAGGGACTTACCATAGACGATACCTCAAAAGGCGAATTCGTCTTTTACCATTTCTCCGAAGCGCACGACCCGTATTACATAGACGAGAACGCACAGAGAGTCGTGTCCGAGGGCTACAACTCCTCTTCCGAAGCGATGTATGCTCAGATTACGGGCGATATGACGCAGATGTTCCGCTACTTTGACGCGATGAAAGAGGCGGGAGTCTACGACGATACAACTATAATAATCACAGCCGACCACGGCAGGACGGGAACGCTTACCTATATCGAAGAGTGCAGCGCACTGCCTAATCCTCCGGTGACGACCCTTATGATAAAGCCCGCAGGCAACGACGGCAGCGAGCCGCTTAAGTTCTCCGATAAGCAGACGTGCCAGGATAACCTGCGCGCGTCGATAATCTCTTACTTCGGACTTGATACCTCTGCATACGGCAGAACAATCGAGGACATCGGAGAGGATGAGGACGTAACGCGCATTTTCCGCATGCAGTCGTGCAGAGGCGACCTCGGTCACAGAGACGTTGATACGGTGGTATACGAGGTTACGGGAGACGCAAACGACTTTTCGAATTGGCATATTAAAGAGATAATTCCCATAAAATATCCTTTCTACGACAAAGACAAAAAATAAGGGGGAAGTATGGAAAAGCAAAACAGGACGCGAACTCATAAGCTCATAGCGAAAATCTACTATTCCATATGCATAGCACTGCTGCTTACCGTGCCGTGCAGCGCGTATATCGATCCGTCCGCCATGACCTATATAATACAGTTGGTAGCGGGTATGGCGATAGCCGCGGGTGCGGCGTTCGGATTTTATTTCCGCAAGATTAAGCGCGCCTTTTCCCGTATCGGAAATAAGGATAAGGTGTATGTCGGAGAGACGGACGCGGACGACGATGATGATTTCGGTCTCGGTGACTATCCCGTGCTTGACTGCGACAGATACGATGACGATATTCTCGGCGGGGAGTACGATGCTCCCTCAGGCGTTGATGCCGATATTGAAGAGGTATACACAGACAGGTACAGCGAGAGCGGTCTTGACCTTTTAAAGGAAAATGCGAGACTGAGACAGCTGCTGCTCGTTGAGCGCGGTAAGAGTGCTGCCCTTGAGAAGAAACTGCGCACCCTCTGCGCAAATAAAAATACCGAGGAGGTGCGCTAATCAATATGGAGATAATCAATACTATCGTCGGCACTCCGCTCGGGTATCTCATGCGGTTCTGCTATACGCTGATAGGGAACTACGGCGTGGCTATAATCCTTTTCACCCTGATTACAAAGATAATCATGTTCCCGATATCCCTGCTTGTGCAGAACAATTCCATAAAAATGGTAAAGATGAAGCCGGAGCTTGACTCTCTGCGCTATCAGTATATCGACGACAAGGACGCATATTTAGACGCGCAGTCGGCTTTGTATAAGAGAGAGCACTACAGCCCGATGGCGGGTGTGTGGCCCTTGCTCCTGCAGCTGCCGATAATCTTCGGACTGCTTGACGTCGTATATAAGCCCCTGAAGCATCTTCTGCATTTTTCCTCCGCCATGCAGACCGATTTTGTCGCGCGCACGGCGCAGATTCTCGGCAAGACCGTGGAGGATCTCGGCTCTACCGCACAGCTTACCGTTGTCGAGCAGGTAAAGGCGAATGCCGCCTCTTTTGCCGATATACCGGGCGCAACCTCAGCTATCGACGCGATAAACGGTCTGCGCATGGATTTTCTCGGTATAAATCTCTCGCAGACACCATCGATAACTACTCTTAATCTTATCTTCTTAGTGCCCGTATTCGCGGGACTGTCCGCTCTTATTATGTGTATGATACAGAATAAGATAAACGTCCTGCAGATAGAACAAAATAAGCTTTCTCAATGGGCTATGACCGTATTTATGATAGCCTTTTCCGCGGGATTTGCGTTTATCGTTCCCGCAGGTGTCGGTCTTTATTGGGGATGGGGAAACCTATTTTCCATTCTTGTTATGTATCTCGTCAATATAATTATTTCCCCTAAGAAATACATAAATTACGAAGCCCTCGAGCAGATGAAAAAGGATGCTGCTACGGAAAAGAAGCAGCAGAAAAAGAATAAAATCCTCGCAAAGAAGTATTATAAGGAGTTTTTCGCTCCCGAAAACAAGCGTAATATGAAGCTTGTATTTTACTCCGAGGGCAGCGGATATTATAAATATTTTCAGAATGTCATAGAGGCGCTGTTAAAAAAGAGCGATGTGATCATCCATTACGTCACGAGCGACCCGGACGATGCTATATTCAGAAAGTATGAGAGGCGCATAAAGCCATACTACGTCGATGAGCCGAGGCTTATCTCGCTAATGATGAAGCTTGAGTGCGACATGGTGGTCATGACTACGCCGGACATTGAGAAGTATCATATCAAGCGCTCAAAGGTAAAGGCAAATATCGAATACGTGTATATGGATCACGCCTGCTCGAGCCTTAATCTGACCTACCGCACGGGTGCTTTCGATGCTTTCGACACCATTTTTGCAGTCAGCCGTCCGCAAGCGGTCGAAATTCGTGAGCTTGAGAAGCTG
Source organism: uncultured Eubacteriales bacterium (assembly GCA_934446285.1). Classification (GTDB taxonomy): domain Bacteria; phylum Bacillota; class Clostridia; order Oscillospirales; family CAG-272; genus CAKSEI01. Next base: position 7,201 of record CAKSEI010000065.1, read on the forward strand.
CGCGGGACAAAGCGCAAGAGGATAGTCGAGTGCGGCTACGGTCTAATCGACAATATGATTGCGTCATATAATGCGCTCGAAAGGCACGAGAACGAAAAGAAAACGGTGCTTATCGCGCCGTCGTGGCAGTATGACAATATAATGGATTCATGCCTTGATGACCTTATTTCCTCTCTTTACGGAAAGGGCTATCGCATAGTCATACGTCCACATCCGCAGTATGTACGCAGATTTCCCGCCCGCATGAGCGAGATAATCGATAAGCATAAGGATAAGTTCAACGATGATTTTACGATAGAGACGGACTTCTCGTCAAACGTCACGGTCTATACCGCGGATGTGCTTATCACCGACTGGAGCGCTATTGCCTTTGAGTTTTCGTTCACGACCGACAAGCCAGCGCTCTTTGTAAATACCGAGATGAAGGTCGTAAATCACGATTATAAAAAGATACCCGTAAAGCCGTTTGATATTTCCGCCCGCGAGAGGATAGGAATTGCCATCGAAAAGGACGGCTGCGTAAACGCCGATAAGGCGGTAGCGGAGCTGATAGAAAAGGGTGAGGACTTTAAGGATCGCATAAGCAGTTTAAAGCACGAGTATTTCTACAACCTCGGTCACAGCGGCGAGGTAGGCGCAGACTATATCATTCGCAGGCTATCGAGGCGAGAAGAAAAAGCGCGGCAGGAAAAGAGCCGGGCAGAGGCGTAAAGAGGTAAAAATGAAAAAAGGTCTTGTCCTCGAGGGCGGAGCCATGCGCGGCATGTTTACCTGTGGAGTGCTCGACGTCTTTATGAAGAGGGGACTCAAATTCGACGGAATAATAGGCACGTCGGCGGGTGCGGCTTTCGGCTGCAACTACAAGTCCCGTCAGCCGGGAAGAGCTATC
>CAKSEI010000066.1 GCA_934446285.1 uncultured Eubacteriales bacterium
TCTCTTTACGAAATCAAATATTGCCGTGGGCGTATAGCCTCTGCGGCGCAGTCCCGAAAGGGTGGGCATACGCGGGTCATCCCATCCGTCGACAACGCCGCGCTCAACGAGAAACCGCAGAAAACGCTTGCTCATAACCGTGTAGGTGACATTCATTCTGCCGAATTCACGCTGCTTAGGTCTGTGCTTAAATTCGCAGTGTTCGACTACCCAGTCGTAGAGTGGGCGGTGATTGCGGAACTCTGACGAGCAAAGCGAATGCGTTATGCCTTCGAGTGCATCCTGAATGGGATGTGCAAAGTCGTACATGGGATAAATGCACCATTTGTCACCCTGACGGTGATGATGTACATGCCTTATTCTGTAGATTACGGGGTCGCGCATGTACGAGTTGTCAGAGTCGGGGTCGATTTTCGCGCGCAAAGTGCGAGTACCGTCAGGGTACCTGCCCTCTTTCATTTCCCGGAAGAGCTGCAGATTTTCCTCGACGCTTCTGTTTCTGTAGGGGGAAACCATACCCTTGTCCGTGTAGTCGTCGGCATCTCCTCTGTACTGCACGAGGTCGTCCTTTGACAGGTCGCAGACATATGCATCGCCTTTTTCTATAAGCATAACCGCGAGCTCATAGCACTTATCAAAGTAATCAGAGCCATAGAAAACGCCGCCGTTCGGTTCAGCTCCGAGCCAGCAGAGGTCCTCGTATATCGAGCGCACGTATTCATCGCTCTCCTTCATTGGATTTGTGTCATCGTATCTGAGATTGAAAAGTCCGCCGTACTTTTTCGCAGTCTCGGTGTTTATCATTATTGCTTTTGCGCTTCCTATATGCAGATAACCGTTCGGCTCGGGAGGGAAACGCGTGTGTATTCTCTCGGTCATTCCTTCCGCGAGGTCGGCGTCTATTACGTCGTATATAAAATTGCTTGAATTATCTTCCATTTTTAAATCTCCGATTCATAGTTTTCTATTCTCGCTCGCATCCTGTCACTGCCGAGTATATGCATAACGTCGTAGAGGTCGGGGGAGCTTGTCTTTCCCGTGACGGCTATGCGGATAAACATACTGATGTCCGCAACGCTTCCCTTATACGCCGAAGGGTCGGCTTTGTATTTCTTCATATCCGACGCGTAGCCAAGCTTATCGGCTGTCTGCTTGATTTTATTAAACCATGTATCGCGATCGTCGTCAGGCTCGTAGTCAGCAGCGAAATCATCGAGAGCGGCTTTAACGTCGCTTTTATCAAAGCCCTCGGGTAGAGAAGAAATAACGGAAAACGTCTCATCGTAGAAGAGACTCATATAATTGCACGCCTCGCGCCACGTACCGTAGTCCTTGCGCGGCTTCTTACCGCCTCTTCCTATCGAGATGATTTTTATCGCATAGTCTCTGTCACGCTCGAGCCTCTCTGCAAACTCCGACTCATAGCGCTTTGCCCACCCCGTAAGAGAAGTGTAAACCTCATCCGCGCTCATGCGGCATACGATGTTTTTCGCGACGTCATTTAGCTTGTCCGTGTCGAAAAGCGCGCCGGAGGTTGACATTTTCTTAATCGAGAAAGGGAAGTCCGTATATGCCCTGTCGGGGTTTTGCATATGCCACTCCTCATAGTTTGAGTTGAGCAGCGTCATCAGGTACTCTATGACGACTTGAGGCGGGTATCCGAGACGGCTGTAGTCGTCCATGTTTGCACCCATGTCGCGCTTGGACAGCTTCTTTTTGTTTCCGTCCTCATCAAGACGCATTATTTGCGCCGTGTGGAGATACTTCGGCATACGGAATCCGAGATATTTAAAGAGCATAATATGCTTGGGCAGGGACGGCAGCCATTCTTCACCGCGCACGACGTGTGTCGTATGCATGAGATGGTCGTCTACGGCGTGGGCAAAGTGATAGGTAGGGATTCCGTCGCTTTTAAGCAGGACGAAGTCCTCCTCGTTTTCGGGCAGCTCGAGATTGCCCTTTATCAGGTCGGTTATCTTTACCTTATTATCGGGGTTTCCGTCCGCGCGAACGCGCAGCACGAAAGGGTTTCCCGCGGCAAGCTCTTTTTCTGCCTCTTGGGGCGTGATATTGCGCGCCCGCTCAAGTGCAGCCTTTTCCGCTGAATTGTCGGCGTGCCAATCCTTTTCCTGAATTTCCGCTTTTTTATCAACGGAGTTCAACCGTTCAAGCTCCTCGCGAGTTGTGAAAACGGGGTAAGCTTTGCCCTCACGCACAAGCTTTTTTGCGTAGGATTGATAGATTTCTTTTCTTAACGACTGACGGTAAGGACCGTAAGCACCTTTCTCGCCGCCCCTGAGCGCACCCTCGTCGAAATTCACTCCGTAGTCTGCAAGCGTCCGTATAAGAGCCTCGGAAGCACCCTCGACCTCGCGCTTTGAGTCCGTATCCTCTATGCGCAGGAATATCAATCCGCCCGAGAGGTGGGCGAGACGCTCATTGAGCAGTGACTGATACATTCCGCCGAGATGCACAAAGCCTGTGGGCGACGGCGCAAAGCGCGTAACTTTTGCCCCCTCGGGAAGATTGCGCTCCGGGTATCTTGTCTCAATCTCGTCGGTGTCTGTCGTTATGTGCGGAAAAAGCAGCTCCGCAAGCTTGTTATAATCCATTTGTTAACCTCTAAAATTAAAATAAGGATTTTCGTAAAATTCAAAGGGGAGGGAGGTACTCTCTCCGTGACCCGGGTAAACGGGAATTTCACGGTCGGGAAATAGAGTTTGCAGCTTTTGAAGAGAAGCGCTCATCATAGCTGCATCACCGCCGTTAAATGACGTATTACCGCACGACAGGCGAAAGAGCGTATCACCCGAATAGAGTGCACCGTCAATAAAATAGCAGCATGAATCCGGGCTGTGCCCGGGTGTATAAAAGGTTTCGATATCAAAAGAAAGCACGCGCGTGCTCACCCCGTCGGCAAGCGGCAGGACAGGCGACCTAAGGCTCACGGGCGGTACGTGAAACATGCCCGAGAGGTTTCTCTGCGGGTCACGGGCAACCTTAGCACATAGCGCCGAACCGTAAACGGGGCATTCGAGCCTCTGCACGAGAATATCCGCACCGCCTATGTGGTCGAAATGACCGTGGGTAATGAGTATAGCACAATTCTTATTCTCAATTATGTTGAGAATTTTATCGATATCGCGCTCCCGCGAGCTGCCCGGGTCTATAATAAGGGCGTTCTCTTTACTTGAAATTATATAACAATTTGTCGAGAGTGCCCCTACGGGAATTATTTCTGTATTCATAGTGATATTATAACATACTATTAAAAATTCGGCAAGTCAAAAATAAAGATGACGTGCGCTTGACAAAAAAATACTCGTGTGCTATGATAGCGTTATCAGGGTCCAGAAAAACGGCAGTTCCAACGCAATCAATCAAAACGAGAAGACGGGGTCAAACCATCAGCAGTAAACAAAAAGACGACGGAAACAAAGCTTAGGAGCGGTGCGAAAAACGCTTGCTATCTCTGTAATTTCAATGGACGAACTGAGAAAAATTAACTCTGATTAAAGCATCGGGAAGAATCGGCTAAAGCGTCGGATAACCGTATAAGAAACGTAAACAGCCGTGCATAAAGTCGTGCAGGCAACCGAATTCCTGTGCCTTACACTCATATACCGATCTGATCTGCTTCAAATACGATTGCACAAAATAAAAATTTTATGCAATGCAGGGAAGAGCAAAATAGGCGAAAAGGGCTGATTTACCTGAAAACGCCTGCGGCAGGCGAAAGTCGCAAGGTTTATATAAAAGAAATGAGGATTGTTTTAAATGTATTTTTGCTGTCCGAAATGCGGAGGTCCGCTTACAAAAAAAGAAAATTCCGTCCTGTGCGACAACGGTCACTGCTACGATATTTCGCGGCGCGGATATATTAATCTTCTCGGCGGCTCTGCAGTGCGTCACGGCGACGACGGACTAATGCTTACTGCGCGCAGAAATATTCTCGGCGGCGGTTACTATGATATATTCTCGAGTTCGCTGTGCGATATTGCAGCTGAATACATCACAGATGATAAGGATTTAATTTTAGACTGCGGCTGCGGTGAGGGATTTTATACGACAGCTCTGGGGGGCCGTTTTTCCGGAAATCCGATATGCGCTTTTGATGTGTCAAAGAAAGCCGTGACAATGGCGTGTTCCCTTGCTCATTCACGCCGCACGCAGATTGATTTCGCCGTTGCTTCATCTAATGCAATTCCCCTTCCCGATAATATTGTTAAAATTTTAACAAATATATTTTCCCCGATGGCACATACGGAATTTCACAGAGTTTTGACAAGCGGCGGATACATGATATACGCCGTCCCGGGCAAAAGGCATCTTATAGAGCTTAAGGAGCTGATATACGGAAGTGTTTACGAGAACACTTTTGAAGAAGTGCTCTACCCCGGCTTCACCCTCGAAAAGCGTATTCCCGTCTGCGGGAGCGTCGTCTTTGACTCCTCTTCCCTTACCGACCTTTTCAGAATGACGCCCTATTATTATCGCTCTCCGCGCGGCTCTGAGGAGAGACTCTCGCATTGCGGCAAAACAGAAGTGACGCTTTGCTTCGATTTTCTTGTTTACAGAAAAATTTGATGTCCTGATTTGATGTCCTGATTTTTTGAGAAAACGGCAAGGGCGGTTCGTAATTAAATTAAGATGAAACCCGGCAAGGGTTTCTCTTTTTTATCGGGTGGCAAGTGGCGCATCCGGTGCAAAGGTTTTTGTGTGGCTACTTTACAAAATCAAATTCAAAGTCGTACATGCTGACCGTGTCGCCGTCCTCGCATCCGTGCGCTTCGAGCGCGTCGATTATGCCGTTATTTTTCAACATTCGCTGAAAATACATGAGCGATTCTCTGTCCTCAAAGTTAATACCGCCCATGAGGTTCTCAAGCCACCGTCCCTCGACACAGTACACGCCGTTTACATTTCTTATGACTGTATCTGCCGGTGAAGGTGCTTTCTCCTCCTCGGGCGCGTATTCCTCTTCATATGTAATTATAGGCGGCAAGTCACGCAGCGCCTCCGCCGTTACCTCTATCAGCCTGTCAAGACCGTTGTGCGCGGCAGCGGAAATATAAACGGTCGGACGTCCGCTCTGCTCGGCAAATTCGACAAATTTTTTAAATTCATCACTCTCTGTGTCTGCGCAGTCAAGCTTATTTGCAACGATTATCTGCGGGCGCTTTGACAGCTCTTCGGAATATTCCGCAAGCTCCTTATCGATAAGCTTAATATCATCTATCGGATTTCTGCCCTCGCTGCCCGAGACGTCTACTACGTGCAGCAGCAGCCGGCAGCGCTCAATATGACGCAGGAAATCGTGTCCGAGCCCCGCTCCGTCCGACGCTCCCTCTATAAGACCCGGTATATCAGCCATGACAAATCCTGCGTTCTCTCCGCTCTCGACTACACCGAGTCCCGGCGACAGCGTTGTGAAATGATAATTTGCTATCTTCGGGCGTGCGGAGGTAACGCACGATAGGATAGACGATTTGCCGACATTCGGCAGTCCTATCAGTCCTACGTCCGCTATTACTTTAAGCTCAAATATTACTTCCCTTTCCTCGCCCTTGAGCCCCGCCTTGGCAAAACGAGGTATCTGCTTCGTCGGAGTGGCGAAATGAACATTTCCCCATCCGCCGTTGCCGCCGCGGCAAAGTACATAATCCCCGCCGTCCGACATATCATGTATGACGAGTCCGCTCTCAGCGTCCTTTATGACTGTCCCCGCGGGAACTTTTAAATATAAGTCGGGCGCATTCTTCCCGTGGAATTTTGAATTTTTTCCGTCGCCGCCGTTTTCGGCTGTAAATTTTCTCTTGTATCTGTACGCCGTAAGGGTCGTCTCGCCTTTGTCTACCGTGACTATGATACTGCCGCCTTTGCCGCCGTCTCCGCCGTCAGGACCGCCGTGGGAAATGTATTTTTCTCTGTGAAAGGAAACGCAGCCGTTGCCGCCGTTTCCCGCTTTTACAAAAACTTTTACCTTATCTGCAAACATCTATTTCACCATCTCAATAAGTTTATTTTCATCTATAATCTTAATTCCGAGTGCCTCAGCACGCGTAAGCTTGCCGCCCGCAGCCTCGCCCGCGACGACGTAATCGGTTTTTTTCGACACAGAGCCTGCAACGTTTCCGCCGTGGCTCATTATAAGTGCACCCGCCTCCTGCCTGGTCATGGTCGGAAGAGTGCCCGTGAGGACAAAAGTCAGACCGTCAAAGCGCTTATCAAGTGCGCTCTCTCCTGAATATACCGTGACAACTCCGAGCTCTTCAAGAGAAGATATCAGCCTGCGAGTGGACTCCTGCTCAAAGAAAGTTACAATACAGTGCGCCGTAACTGCGCCTATGTCATTTACTTTAGTCAGAGCTTCCTCGTCGAGTGAGAAGAATTTCTCGATATCGTTAAAGTGTTCCGCGAGCGTCTGTGCCGCTTTCTCGCCTACCTGCCGTATACCGAGGGCGTAGAGCAGACGTGCGAGCTCTGCCTTTTTTGACCTGTCGATGGCAGCGACAAGGTTTTCTGCTGATTTTCTGCCTAACCGTTCAAGCGGCTCTATCTGCTCTGCAGTCAGCCTGTATAAATCGGAGCAGTCGCGGAGCAGTCCCGCATCACGCAGTGTTTTCACTACGGACGGACCGAGTCCGTCTATATTCATCGCGTCTCTCGAAACAAAGTGCTCGATATTTCTTACAAGCTGCGCCGGGCAGTCGGAATTTGTACATCTGACCGCACTCTCATCCGGGTCGTCGAAGACCCTCTGACCGCATGACGGACATACCGTCGGCATTGTGAAAGGCTTCGAGTCGGGAGCACGCAGCGCGTGATTAACCGAGACGACCTCGGGGATTATGTCTCCCGCCTTTTGTATTACAACTGTGTCGGAGATGCGTATATCCTTTTCTGCGATAAAATCCTTATTATGCAGCGTCGCCCGTGATACGCTCGTTCCTGCGAGGCGAATCGGGTCAAAGACCGCAGTCGGAGTAAGAACACCTGTCCTGCCGACTCCTATCACGATATCTCTCAGTGTACTTTCTTTTCTCTCGGGCGGGAATTTATAAGCCACAGCCCACTTGGGAGTGTTAGTGTTTTCGCCTATCAATAGACGCTGAGCAAAGGAATTGACCTTTATCACCACGCCGTCTATATCAAAAGGTAGGGTTGAACGCATTGCTCCTATTTCCTCGATTTTTGCGATGATTTCATCAAGAGTGCGCAGCGTCTGCCTGTACGGGATGACCTTAAAACCGAGTCCTGACAGAAAATCAAGGCTTTCGTCATGAAAATCAAAGTGCCTGTCGCATTCCTGCGTATTAAAGATAAAGATATCGAGATTTCTCTTTGCGGTTATCTTCGAATCAAGCTGCCGCAAAGAGCCCGCCGCAGCGTTTCTGGGGTTAGCGAAAAGGGGCTGCTCGTCATCCTCACGCTGCCTGTTGAGTGCATCAAAGGACGAACGCGGCATAAATACCTCTCCGCGCACAACGAGCCTTCCCTCGTAATCTATCTTCAAGGGGATGCTGCGTATCGTCTTTAGGTTCTCAGTGACGTTTTCGCCCGTCCTGCCGTCTCCGCGTGTAGCTCCGGAGACAAAATTGCCGCCCTCGTATGTCAGCGCGACAGACAGTCCGTCTATCTTGCATTCAACCGAGAATTCCGGCGAATATTCTTTTACCGTATAGAGATATTCGCCGAGCTCTTCATACGAAAAAACATCCTGTAGACTCTTGAGC
>CAKSEI010000067.1 GCA_934446285.1 uncultured Eubacteriales bacterium
GCCCGCCATATCCTACCTCGTTGACGAGGCTGTGGCGTCCGGTATAACCGATATACTTATCATTACCGCAGCGGGAAAGGAATGTATAGAGGATTATTTTGACTATTCTCCGTCGTATGAGGCTGTCCTCGAAAAAAAAGGAAGAACGGACGAGCTTGAGGCGATGAGAAAAATTGCCAACGGTGCGAATATTCATTATATAAGACAGAAAAGGGCTCTCGGGCTCGGTCACGCCGTGCTCGCGGCGAAGGCTTTCGTCGGGGAGGACGACTTTGCCGTTCTGTACGGAGACGATATAATCATATCGGATAAAAAGCCGGTTACGGCGCAGCTGCTCGATATTTACAACGAAACGGGACTGGGAGTTGCGGGAGTGGCGCACGTCGACTGGGAACACGTGAAGAAATACTGCTCACTTAAAGCCGAGCCGACGGGTGAGAGGACGTATCATGTGACGGACATGATAGAAAAGCCGCAGACAAGGGAGCAGGCGTTTACAAATCTCTCTATTCTCGGCAGAGTCATACTTCCCCCGGAGATATTCGGCATACTCGAGAGGACACAGCCGGGTGCGGGCGGCGAAATACAGCTGACCGACGCCATGTGTACTCTTGCACGAGAGCGCGGGATGAGTGCTTACGAGTTTGACGGTACGCGCTACGATATGGGCGCTAAGCTCGGGTTTCTCACGGCAAACGTGCGTGAGGGCGTGCGCCATCCCGAGCTTGGTAAGGAGTTTACGGAGTTTCTTAAGGAGTTTGTAAAGGGGCTATGAGGACAAGCAAAGAGAATTATTATCTCGATATCGCACGCACGGTAGCCGAGCGCAGCACGTGCTCGCGCAGGCATTTCGGAGCTATAATAGTAAAGAATGATGTCATAGTCTCGACGGGCTATAACGGAGCGCCACGCGGCAGAAAGAATTGCTGCGATATAGGCTATTGCCTGAGAGAAAAAATGCAGATACCGCGCGGTCAGCGGTACGAGCTGTGCCGCAGTGTTCATGCGGAGGCGAATGCCATTATCGCCGCCCCGCGCGAGCAGATGCTCGGGGCTACCCTCTATATGGCATGCGTCGACCCCGCGACGGGCGAGGTCATGGGAGGCACATCGAGCTGCGCCATGTGCAAGCGCCTGGTTATCAACGCGGGAATAGAGCATGTTATTATCAGAGATACCGACAGCGACTACAGGGTCATAAATGTTCGGGACTGGATAACGGGTGACGATACCATTGTTACGGAGCTTGGATATTGATGCAGACACAGCTTGAGAAAGAAAAAACCGAAAATATCGTGCCGAAGACCCGTGTGCTTTTCGTGTGCACGGGAAACACCTGCCGCAGTCCCATGGCGGCGGCGGTATTAAACGCTGTTGCTCCCGACAGATACATCGCGTCGAGCGCGGGACTTTCCTGCTCGAACGGTAAAGCTATGTCAGAGAATTCGCGGCTTGCCCTCAAGGCGGCGGGGTATGACGTACCGGAGCATTCATCGCGTATGCTCACGCGTGAGATTGTCGCGGAGAACGATATAACAGTAGGCATATCGTCGGCGCACTTTATGGTCATGCTGCAGGCTTTTCCCGAGTTTGCGGGACGCTTTGAGACCATGCCGCGCGATATATCCGACCCATACGGCTGCGACCTTGATACCTATAAAAAGTGCCTGAAGGAAATCGAAGAGTGCATAAAGGAACGCTTTCTTTAATGACGGACTGTATTTTTCCTGCGGACATAACCGATACGAAGATACTCGCGGATGTCGCCGAGCTTGAGAAGAAATGCTTCGGAGACGCGTGGAGCGCCGCGTCGATAAACGCAGAGGCGGAGGCGGGGCGGCTCTGGGTTGCCGTTGACGGAGAAGAGCTCGCGGGGTATATAGTATTCTGGACGATAGGCAGCGAATGCGAGATAGCGAATATCGCCGTCGCCCCCGAGTACAGGCGGCGCGGAATAGCCGGGAGACTGCTTAATTGTGCATATTCGGGCGGGGCAAAGACCTTTTATTTGGAGGTGAGAGAGTCAAACTGGGCGGCAAGAGCCCTGTACGACACCCACGGCTTCACGCCCTATGCGCGCAGAAGAAATTATTATAAAAATCCCACGGAGGATGCCATCCTCCTGAGTAAGGAAATATAATGCTTGTAATGGGAATAGAAAGCTCGTGTGACGAGACGGCGGTGTCCGTCTGCCGAATGAGCGAGAAAGAACGTACTGTCCTCTCCGACTGTATATGTTCTCAGGTGGATATACACAGGCTGTACGGCGGGGTCGTACCGGAGATAGCGAGCCGTGCGCATACGGAGGCTGTTTCCTCGCTCTACGCCGAGGCACTTGAGAGAGCTGGGGTTACGATAGACGACATAGACGTGATAGGCGTGACTTACACTCCGGGACTTGTCGGAGCGCTGCTCGTCGGAGTGAATTTTGCAAAGGGGCTGGCTTTTTCCGCGGGAAAGCCCTTTGTCGGTGTAAACCACATAAGGGGGCATATCGCGGCGGCTTATCTTGATTACCCGGAGCTTGAGCCGCCTTTTGTATCCCTCGTTGCCTCGGGTGGGCATACGTCGCTTGTGCGCGTTGACGGCTATACGGATATGCAGACTATAGGCAGGACGCGTGACGACGCGGTAGGCGAAACATTTGATAAGGTCGCACGCGTCATGGGTATGCCGTACCCCGGCGGAGCGGCGATGGACGCGCTCGCACGCACGGGTGACGCGCACGCAGTGAAGCTTCCGTCCGCCGCGGTCGCGGGTGACAGCCTTGAGTTTTCTTTCTCGGGACTTAAGACGGCGGTTATAAATTATATACACACGTGCGAGCAGAGGGGCGGGGAGATACCGCGTGCGGATATCGCCGCGTCATTTACTCATACGGTGTGTACGTCGATTGTGAAAAAGCTTGATACAGCGTTTAAAAACGAACATTTTGACGCCTTTGTGCTCGCAGGAGGAGTTGCGGCGAACAGCCACTTAAGAGAGGCGCTGTCGCACTTTTGCTCCGAGAGGGGAGTGCGCTTTTACGTGCCGAAAAGGGAGCTGTGCGGCGACAACGGCGCGATGATATGCGCTCAGGCGTACTATGAATATATTGCAGGCTCGCGCGCGGGATATGACCTGAACGCACGCGCGACGGGAAAGTGAGGACAGGATGAATTACGAAAACGAAATAAAGAGTTGTACGGAGCACTTTGAGAGGCTGCTGCGCGAACAGATAGCAAGAGCACGAAAAATGGAGGATAACGCAGGGGCAGTCGACTTTGCATTTAAGGACAAGGTCGTCATAGGCTGCGCAGGCGGTGACGGAATAGGTCCGCGTATAGTCGAAGGAGCGAGAAAAATCCTCGGTGTGCTGCTCCGCGAGCAGATAGACGCCGGCAGTATAGAGCTGCGCGACATTGAGGGGCTGACAATAGAGAACAGACTCGAAAAGGGTGAGCCCGTGCCGCAGGACGTACTCTCTGCGATAAAGGAGTGCGACGTGCTCCTGAAGGGCCCGACGACAACGCCCAAGGGAGGAACGATGGAGAGTGCGAACGTTGCACTGCGCAGAGAGCTTGACCTCTTTGCCAACGTCCGCCCCGTGAGCGTCCCCGAACAGGGTATAGACTGGACATTCTTCCGCGAGAATACCGAGGGTGAATACGTCCTCGGCAGCAAGGGAGTGGAGATAGAGAATACGCTTTATTTCGACTTCAAGGTAACTACCGTACCCGGGACGGAGAGAATAGCGCGTGCGGCGTTTGACTTTGCACGTAAGAACGGCAAAAAGAATGTCGCGATAGTCACAAAGGCAAATATAATGAAGAAAACCGATGCCAACTTCTCTCGTATAGCGCACGAGGTGGCTCTCGACTATCCCGAGATTACCTGCGAGGACTGGTACATAGATATAATGACGGCAAATCTCGTCAATGAGAGTATCAGGAGCAGATTTGAGGTCTTCCTCCTGCCAAATCTTTACGGCGACATAATAACCGACGAGGCGGCTCAGATTCAGGGCGGAGTAGGAACTGCGGGCAGCGCCAATACGGGCGACAGGTACGCGATGTTTGAGGCGATACACGGGACCGCTCCCCGCATGATAGAAGAGGGACTCGGAGAGTACGCAAATCCCGAGAGCATACTGCGCGCTGCGGTTATGCTGCTCAATCACATAGGAAGAAAAGAGGCTGCGGACAGGCTCGTGAGAGCTATGGACAGCCTGCAAAACAGCGGAAAGTGCCGCGTGACGGGTACGCGCGACGGGGCAAAGTGCACGGAGTATATCGACGCACTTTCTGCTCTTCTCGCTTGAGTGCGGCATGAAGAATGAATATAAGGTTTCAGAGGCGGTCGTAAACCGACTGCCTCGGTACTACAGATATCTGCGCGAGCTTTACTGTCACGATAAGCTGCGCGTAAGCTCTCGCGAGCTGTCGCATATGATGGGAATGACCGCCTCACAGATACGACAGGATTTCAACTGCTTCGGAGGATTCGGCAGACAGGGATACGGATATAACGTGAAGTATCTCTATAATGTCATAAGCGAAATTCTCGGAGTGCAGGATAACTTCAACGCGGTTATAATCGGAGCGGGAAATCTCGGTCACGCCATAGCCTCCGGCTCTATTTTCACCCACAGAGGAGTGAAACTCGTAGGCATATTCGATAACGATGCGGAAAAGATAGGCGGAGTTATCGCGGATACGCAAGTGCGTGACGCGGCTCTCCTCGGAGAGTTCTGTAAGAAAAACAAGGTCGATATCGCCGTTCTCACCGTACCGAGGGAGCAGGCGCACGACTGCGCCTCAAAGGTTATAGGAACGGGTATAACGGGCGTATGGAACTTTACAAATATGGAACTTGACCTGAGCAGTCACGGTATTGCCGTGCAGAACGTACACTTAGGAGACACGCTCATGACTCTCTGCTACGCAATAAAGGAGAAGTCACGGCATGAAGATTGATATAAATTACGCGAATGACGTAGTGGCTATTCCTGCGGCAGCCGCTGCCCGCCTCGGTTCAATGTCCGAGAACGATATGAGAGTGCTTATTTCTCTCTGCTCGGACAAAAGCCTGAGATGCGAGCATGACGAATGTGTAAAGAGTCTCTGCGACAGGCTTAATCTTTCCGAAACCGATGCGGAAAACAGCCTCGCTGCTCTGCGTGCCCTCGGCGCTCTGACAGGCTCGGGGCGCGCCTCGAGAGTGCAGCCTGCGTCCGTTGCCCCGGGTAAGAAATCATCCGCCGTCATCGCAGTTATGCCCTCGTCTCTACCCGAGTACACGGGCGAGCAGGCGGCGAAGATTATAGAGTCTGCGCCCGTATTCAGGACGGTCATTGACGAGACGCAGAGGATAATAGGCACGGTATTTACACCGACGGAGATAAGCCGCGTCATAGGGCTTGTCGATTATCTCAAGCTTGATATCGACTATATCGTCCTGCTCTTTAATCACTGCAAGGGAAAGGGCAAAAGCTCGGTGCAGTATGCGGTGAAGATGGCATACGACCTCTATAACAGAGGGGTTGACAATTATATAGCGCTCGAGGAGTATATAAACGAAACCGAGCGCTACAACGACTTTGCGAGCAGGGTTCGCAAGGTATTCGGCATACACGACAGGAGCTTTACCGCAAGGGAAAAGGAAATGATAAACGCCTGGAGCGAGAGAAATATTCCCGATGAGCTGCTCGTGCGTGCATACGAAATAACCGTAGATAATACGTCAAAAGCGTCGCTCGCTTACTGCAACAGAATACTGTGTGCATGGAGCGATGCGGGATATAAGACCGTCGCCGACGTAGACGCAGCCTCGGAAAAATACCGCGAGGACAAACAGAATGAAAATTCGAGCTTTGTCGCGGACGAATTCTTTGAGGCGGCGCTCAGACGCGGAAGAGAGAAGATGGGAGAAAAGTAATGTCTTACAGCAAAGAGGTGTACGACAGAGTGAGAGCGGCTTTTGAGGAGAAGCGGCTTGCCGCGCGCGAGAAGGCGGACGCGGCAGAGGCGCGCCTGCGCAGACAGAGTCCGGAGCTTGACAGCGTTGATACCGAGCTTGCCTCGACTGCCGCAAAGATAATGAACGAGATACGAAAAGGTCCGCGCGATATAGATAAGCGCATAGCTGCGGTACGCAGAGAAAACGAAGAGCTGCAGGCAAGGCGCGCGCAGATAATCCTCTCGCTCGGATATGACGGTGACCTTACCGCTCCGCATTATGAGTGCGCACTCTGCTCGGACACGGGCATTACGGACGGGAAATACTGTTCGTGCTTTAAGCGGGCGCTTGCAAAAGAGGCGCTGCACTCATGCGGACTCGGCAAGCTGCTCGAAACGCAGTCGTTTGAGAGCTTTTCCCTTGAATACTACACGGGGCAGGCGCGCGATGAGGCGGAGTCAAATCTGCGCTTCTGCCGTGACTACGCCGAAAATTTTTCGCTTGAAAGTTCACCGAACCTTACGTTTATAGGCGCTACGGGGCTCGGCAAGACACATCTGTCGACAGCTATCGCGCGCAGAGTCATAGATAAGAATTTCGACGTGATATACGAGACGGCGCAAAACGTGATGTCCGACTTTGAGCACGATAAATTTTCGCACGACGATGTCCGCCGCTCGGACAGGTACTTTGCCTGCGACTTACTCATTGTCGACGACCTCGGTACGGAGGCGGTGTCGCAGTATACAGTGTCATTCCTCTATAATATAATAAATACGAGGCTCAACCTCGGCAGGAAAACGATTTTCAATACCAATCTCAGTCATACGGAGCTCGGAAAAGTTTACGGAGACAGGATAACCTCCCGTCTCTTCGGCGAATATGTCCCCCTTGTCTTTCACGGCAGGGACATACGTATGCTCAAGCTCGGAATTTAAGGAGAAAAGATGAAACTCTGGGAGAATGTACCGCTTTTTAATCCCGAATACGGTGATGAACAGCCCGAGCTGCACTTCCTGCCAGCGAAGGCAGAGCACCCTGTCGGCTGCGTGATAATATGCGCGGGAGGCAGCTACAGAATAAGGGCGTATCACGAGGCTTACCCATACGCCGAGGTGCTGAACGCCGCGGGAATACACGCAGCAGTCCTTGACTACAGAGTAGCACCGTATCACTATCCCGCGCAGCTATACGACGTGCAGCGTGCGATAAGGACGGTGAGATATCACGCGGAGGAATGGAATGTCCTCCCCGATAAGATAGGCATTTGCGGCTCGTCTGCGGGCGGACACCTCGCCGTCATGGCTGCTGAGCACTTTGATTACGGAAAAGACGACGGGGACGAAACAGATAAGGTTTCCTGCCGTCCCGATGCGGCGGTGCTCTGCTATGCCGTCGCGACTCTCGGAAAATATACGGACAGAGAGACGGCGGAGAATATAACGGGCGGAGACAGGTCGCTGCGTGTCCGTCTCACGGGAGAGAAGAATGTCCCTGACGACTGCCCGCCCATGTTCATATGGCATACGATAGGCGACGGGGCGGTGAGTGTCGAGAATGCGATACTCATGACACGCGCGCTCGATAAAAAGAAGATACCATTTGAGGCTCATCTTTTCCCCGAGGGGGGACACGGTATGGGGCTGGCACGCGAGAGTGCGCCGCATACGGCACAGTGGTCGGGACTGCTTATAAAATGGCTTGAATTCAACGGATTTAAAGGAGAGAAAGCATGAAGCTCTGGGAGAAGAGAAC
>CAKSEI010000068.1 GCA_934446285.1 uncultured Eubacteriales bacterium
GCTCTCCTTTGCTGTCCTCTATCTCGTTTTCGGCAGTCAGCATATAGCGCAGCCTTGAGACGTAATATTCGCACTCAAAACGCAGTCGGTCCAGTGACATAAAAACATCGGAGATATCGCCGCTTACATCAAACACAGCAGAATACAAAACCGTAAATCCGCCTATTGTTATAAAACCCGACAGGGTTCTCCAACCTATGTAAAAGAGCAGCACGATTTGCAGCGCTACATTGTTAACTATATAAACAATGTATTTGAGCCGCCAATATCTGCGATTGGTGCTTTTGAAAAGGCGATATTTCTGCACAAACATGTCATCGAGCTTTCTCATCAGGAATTTATAAATCCCATAGGTTCTGACCTCGCTCGCATATTGCTTGTAATGCGCTACCTTTTTTATGTACTCGGTTTCGCGGCTCAGAGTAGTTTCAGCATCATACTTCTTCATCATAAGCTTATCGGAGAAGTATTGGTCCGCAACATTTGCAGCAACCATCACCGCAATTATAAAGATTACGAATATATCAAGCGTAATGATAACAGACAAAATCGCTATCAGATTCAAAGCGCTCTGAACAGCGGAAAAAAGGTAGTTCAGAATGTCAAGAGCCTTTGTATCGGCTTGACGAACGGTCTTTGTATACGTGTCGTAAAAAGACCAATCCTCATACTTTGCAAGATCCTGCTTCATTGCACGGTTTATGAATATCCTGCTGAGTTCGTTTTTGATTTTACATTCCCTCTCGGGAATGAAAACATCATTTATATAATGTTTGGCTGTATATCCCGCAAACAATATTAGCGTTATGATAACAACCAGCACAAAGTAATCAGCAATGACCTCCTTCCTCTCGCTTGCGGAATACTCGGTAATAAAATCTATAATCCACTTAAGATATAACGTCCCTATGTATGTCTGCACGGCGACTATAATCGATGCCAAAACTTTCAGCGGGATGATAAACTTATCGCATCGGTAAACATATTTAAGCATGAACGGAACGCAGGTAAAGACGCTCCTAGCCTTTTTATCCGCTCTTTTTTGGGCTTTTTTATCAGTATTTACAGACATTTTATCTTACCTCCGATTGCTCAGGTTTTTTCTTCCGTTTGTATTTATTCAGGATCAGTTCCGTCATAAGCGGAAAATCTTCGCCGCACGCCGGCTCTTTATCTGTCACACAATTTCTCGGACATCTTTGCGCATAGCATATCGGAAGAAAAACGCACTTTCTCAGCTTACCGTCGCTGCCCAACGTGAAGTGATACGGACATCCCGCATAGCAAACCCGACCGAAAGGATTAAAGAAATCATAGTTCATCTTCGGAGAAATGCCGTATTCAAGTGCCTGCTCCATAAGCGCAAGAGTGGTATACGGTTCTATAGCCGAATCTACGGTCCTTTACTGCCGCAATAATGAAAATGACATTTTTATAAAAGGACAATGCGGACACTATGGATAATGCAATTAGCTATCGCAATTGTTTTGACAACCGCACCGTGTTTGACAACCGCAATTTGTATCACATTTGCAGTCTGACCTTGATGCTCTCAAATATTCACTGTCGCTCACAAAAAACATTACACAGCACCTCCTTTCATATCAAAAATGCGCCGGTAAAACATGTCGTGTCCGCAATGCCCTATATATAAATTGCCGCAGCATATCGTGCCCGACAAAATATTTCAAAAACCGTTCTGATTATCTTTACAATTTGATTTTATCACAGTGAATTAACTCTGTCAAGCAAATAGTTACTCAAAACCCAAAATTCGGCAGGATGAACATTTTTACCGTGCGATTCGCAGCACTTTGCACAAATCCCGTCCGCACGATAAAAAAAACGCGCGGGTTCAGGCGCCCGACTGCCCTCGGACACCTTCTCCCGCGCGGGGTAATTATTCTGCTGTAAATAAATTTCGGTGCGCTAAATGCACTGTTTTTTCTTTGCCTGTTTTGCCGTGTACATTGCGTCATCGGCTTGGGAGATAAGCTCGCCCGCGCTCTCGGCGTCGCCCGGATAGTCCGAGCAGCCTATGCTCAGAGTGACGCGCCCGTACGCACCCGCGCACAGATTTCTGCGCGCTATGTATTCTTCTATCTCGCGGCGCACCGTATCGGTATTGCACTCGGAGGAGTGAATTTTTATAACGGCAAGCTCATCGCCGCTCATGCGGGCGCAATAGCCGCCCGTCTGCCTGCAGTATTCCTTTATGGTTTTCGCAAGCTCCTTTAAAATCCTGTCCCCCTCGCTGTGACCGAGTGTGTCATTTATCTGCTTGAAGCCGTCCACATCCATGAAGAGAAAGCTCAGCTTTTCGCCCGCTCTCAGCGACCTCATCTTCTCATTGAGAGTGCTCATAAGCTCTCTGCGGTTGGGTAAAGACGTCAGCGGGTCGAGCGACACCATGCCTTCGAGGGAATTCACGTATATTATGAGCGCCGCAACGGACGCACCGGCGATAAGAAAGGGCGACTCCGGCACTATCAACTGTGCCGTTCCCGCCACCGATACCGCGGCGGCGCATATGATATTGGATAATACCTCGTCGTGCCGCCAAAAAGCCGTTTTCTTCACGCACGTCGAGAGGCTTCTTATCACCGACGCGGCAAGATACGCATAGACGGTCACGGGCTGCAGAAAAAAGAATGCGCCCCTGTGATATTTATTTTTTCCGTCGAGCATAAAGATGCATCCGTCAAAGCAGGATATCACAAGCACGGCAAGCAGCAGGAAGAGCGGAAGCGCCTGAAAAAGTCTGCGATGCAGCCTCTTCTTCCTTTCCGCGCCCCTGTCTGTGCCCGACAAATCGGCATAAACATACCAAAAGTATGCGCCGACGGCGAATGCGGAAAAATACAATACTTCAATAATATATATCGCAGTGCGCGGGATAAATTTGTAAAACCCATCCGCCGCATCAAGAATATTGACGGCGAGCAGGCAGGCAAGCACCGCGTCGAATACGCAGTCCTTTGTGCTGTAAAAATACCCGGACAGGTGTCTCTTCACGCCTATGAGTATCAGGACGGCGGCACAAAGTAGATTCACATCGAAATAAAGCGGTACATCCATCGCTCTAAGCCCCCGTTATAAGTAAAAAGGCGCGGTTATGACTCTGTCTGTCTGTCTGTCTGTCTGTCTGTCTGTCTGTCTGTCTGTCTGTCTGTCTGTCTGTCTGTCTGAAAAGCGTAGTCCCGTTAATATTCATTGTCAAGAGCTTTTCCTCATTTTTTTACAATAATTACCGATTTTTCGGGTAAAAGTACCAATCGTTCCTATAATATTTTATCATAATACCCGACAAATGTCAAGTTTAGGGAATTATGGGACTTTACAAAAAAAGCTGTCAAAAAGCGCAAATATGTGATAAAATAAAAATCGGAGAAATTTTTGATTTTTCATAAGGAATTACCGCTCTCTCGGACGTATAATAGATGAACGGGTCGGACGCGACCCGAAACAGGAGGACTGACATGGATTACGGTGCCTGCAGCTACCGCCGTTTCCTTGACGGAGACGAAAAGGCCTTTGACGACATTATAAACGGGTACTTTCGCAGCCTTGTATTCTTTATCGACGGCTATGTGCACGACGTGCATACCGCCGAGGACATAGCGATAGACGTATTTTCCGAACTGCTCGCGCACGGCGGGAGATACAACTTCAAGGTGAGCTTAAAGACCTATCTTTTCATGCTCGGGCGCAGCCGGGCGCTCGATTTTATCAGGCATAACAAAAAAATAATCTTTACCGACCTCTCGGAGGCGGATAAATGCGCGGACGAGGAGCAGCTTGAGGAGCAGATTCTGACGAGCGAGCGCAAGCGTGCGGTGCACTCCGCACTTGAGAGGCTGCCCCGGGATATGAGAGAAGTGCTTCACCTCATTTACTTTGAGGATATGACCTACTCCGAAGCGGCAAAGATTATGAAGAAAAGCCGAAAGCAAATCGACAATCTTTTATACCGCGCGAAAAAAGAACTGCGCACCTACATAAACGAAGACGGAGATATAATAAAATGAGAGAGCTTAACGAATGCAAAGCGGAGATATTCCGACTCGGAGAAATAAAGCTGCGCGAGAGACGCAGGATGCGTCGGCGCGCCGTATACACGTGCGTGCCCGTGTGCGTTTTCGCCGTCGCCTTAACCTTTTTGGTCTCCCCTACTCTAAAGACAAGATCCGCAGGAGCAGAGCAGCCGACTCAGCCCCCCATGGACGCAGTTATCGATACGGGCGCAGAAGCCATACTTCCGACGGATAGCGGAAAAGATACGGACGGCGACACGAGCCTCACGGACGGCGTCACAGTTAACGGCTGTCAGAGTATTGCCGCCGGGATTTATGTTCAGAAGATAAGCAATTCAAGAAGCATGACTCTGAGCAGCGAGGAAGAAAATTTTTTAATCGAAACGGTTAAAAATGCATTCAACTCAGATACTGTGACATATTATTCCGGAGCTTTCCTCGACCCGTCGGGATATAAAATAAGCTTTGCCGTAAATGGGCTTATCGGTTCATATATCCTTAACGGAAACGAGTTATACAACAGTCGGGGCAAGTATGTCACGCTCGACGATGAAACCGCCGAGCGCATGAACGATATATTGAAGAAAATATATGAGTCAGAGGACGACTGAAACAAATGCCGCTCACGGACAATACGTGAGCGGCATTTTTTCAAAGCACAACAAAAAAGAGGTATATATATAATAATAGGAAGAAAAAATATAGCCGCCTGTATTATCGCCCTTGTTTTGCCCGCTGACGTGCCGATTCCGCTCAAAAAAAATTACGAAAAATACGACATAGCTGCCCTTGCCTACCGCATAAAGCGCACGAACGGAGGAAACAGATATCTGCTCTTTCCCGAGAATTACGAAAGCGGGAAATATACAGAGCATTCCTTATTCAAAAGCTTTTTGCGTCGCTTTTTCCCGAAAAAGCGACATTTACTACATAATCCAAAAAGCTCGCGCAGCTTTTCGGGAAAAAAAAGCTGCGCGAACGATGATTCAGATTATATATGAGTTCCAATCCCCTTTATTCTCCATAAGGTCGGCGATACTTAACGACGAGAAAAAATTCTTCGTCATCTCGTAATAGTCGCGCCACATGGATATCGTGCGACATTCGCCGGATCGCGCACACGGCTCTGCGTCATCCGCAAGACAGGCGACGGGAGCAAGCCCGCCCTCCGCGAGGTCAAGCACCTCATATACGGTATATTCCTCGGGTCGGCGCGACAGACGATATCCTCCGCCCGTACCGTGAACTGCATCGACAAGTCCCGCTTTGGTGAGCACCGGCAATATTCTCTCGAGGTACTTGAGAGAAACCCCCTGCCGCTCCGCCACCTTTTTCATCGGGATGTACTTGTCTCCTCCGTTCTCCGCGAGGTCTATCATGACCCGTAAGGCGTATCTGCCCTTTGTCGATATCATCATTTTTTTACTCGTTGAAGAGCGGGGTCGATAGGTATCTGTCTCCCGTGTCGGGGAGAAGTACGACTATCGTCTTGCCCGCGTTCTCGGCGCGCTTTGCAAGCTCTGTCGCAGCCCACACGGCAGCACCCGATGAAATGCCGACAAGTACGCCCTCTTTTCTGCCGACAAGTCTGCCGGTAGCATAAGCATCATCGTTTGTAACCGTGATTACCTCATCGTATACGCCCGTATCAAGCACATCGGGGACAAAGCCCGCACCGATACCCTGAATACCGTGAGGTCCGCTCACGCCCTTTGAGAGGACGGGCGACGCGTCCGGCTCTACAGCGACAACCTTGACATTCGGATTTTTACTCTTCAGATACTTGCCGACACCCGTTACAGTTCCGCCTGTGCCGACGCCCGCGACGAATATATCTACCTTGCCGTCCGTGTCGTTCCAGATTTCCGGTCCTGTTGTCTCAAAATGCGCTTTCGGGTTTGCCGGGTTGACAAACTGACCGGGGATAAAGCTGTTCGGTATCTCTTCGGCAAGCTCATTTGCCTTTGCGATAGCACCCTTCATTCCCTTTGCGCCCTCGGTGAGCACAAGCTCCGCGCCGTATGCTTTCATGAGCTGTCTGCGCTCAACCGACATCGTCTCGGGCATTACTATTATCGTGCGATAACCTCTTGCCGCCGCGACGGAGGCAAGTCCTATGCCCGTGTTGCCCGAGGTCGGCTCGATTATAACGGAGCCGGGCTTCAGCTTGCCCGACTGCTCTGCGTCATCGAGCATCGACTTTGCCACTCTGTCCTTTACTGAGCCTGCCGGATTGAAGTACTCGAGCTTTGCGAGAACCGTCGCACCGAGCGACTGCTCCTTTTCTATTCCCTTTAGCTCAAGCAGAGGTGTTGCGCCTATAAGCTCATCTGCGGATTTATATATACGTGCCATTTTCTCTTCCCCCTTATGCGTTAAGTGCGGCAAAGCCTCTCTCAAGGTCCGCGATAATATCATCAATGTGCTCGGTACCTATCGACAGACGTATTGTATTCTGTCCTATGCCCTGCTCGGCAAGCTCCTCGTCATTTAACTGAGAGTGAGTCGTGCTCGCGGGATGTATGACAAGCGACTTGACATCTGCGACGTTTGCAAGCAGCGAGAATATTTCAAGAGCATCGATAAACTTGAATGCCTCTTCCTTGCCGCCCTTGATATTGAATGTAAATATGCTGCCGCCGCCGTTCGGGAAGTATTTCTCATAAAGCTCATGGTCGGGGTGGTCGGGCAGTGACGGGTGGTTGACTCTCTCGACATTCGGATTTGACGCAAGGTACTCAACGACCTTTTTCGTATTCTCTGCGTGTCTCTCAAGTCTTAAAGACAAAGTCTCAACGCCCTGCAGCAGCAGAAAAGCATTAAAGGGCGATATCGCCGCGCCAGTATCGCGCAGAAGGATAGCGCGGATATATGTAACGAAAGCCGCAGCACCCGCAGCCTGAGTAAAGGATACTCCGTGGTAGCTCGGGTTGGGTGCGCTCAGCTGCGGATACTTTCCGCTCGCAGCCCAGTCAAATTTGCCCGAGTCGACGATAACTCCGCCGAGAGTCGTGCCGTGACCGCCGATAAACTTCGTAGCCGAGTGAACCACTACGTCCGCGCCGTGCTCGATAGGTCTTATCAGATAGGGCGTGCCGAACGTATTGTCTATCACGAGCGGCAGTCCGTGACGGTGTGCAATCTCCGCTATCGCGTCGATATCGGGGATATCGCTGTTCGGGTTACCGAGGGTCTCGATGAATACCGCCTTGGTATTCTCCATTATTGCACCCTCGACCTCGCTCAAATCGTGAGCGTTTACAAATGTCGTGTCTATACCGTAGCCCGTGAGAGTATGGGAGAGCAGGTTGTACGAGCCTCCGTAAATGGTTTTCTGTGCAACTATGTGGTCACCCGCCTTCGCGAGAGCCTCGATTGCATAGGTTATTGCAGCAGCGCCGGACGAAACCGCGAGAGCAGCAACGCCGCCCTCAAGAGCAGCTATTCTCTTCTCGAAAACATCCTGAGTGGAGTTGGTAAGTCTGCCGTAGATATTGCCGCTGTCGGTAAGAGCGAAGCGTCCCGCCGCCTGATTGCAGTCGCGGAATACGTATGAC
>CAKSEI010000069.1 GCA_934446285.1 uncultured Eubacteriales bacterium
ATATCAAACTATGCGGATGAGCACATAACGGGCGGCATGGTATGCGCCGTTGACGGCAGCTTCAAAAAGAGCGAATATCGCATATACAATATACGCTCGACCGAGACTCAGGACGACTATGCGGCGATGCGCGAGACACTCGACCGACGCACCGAGCACGGAAATCTGCCCGACCTTATACTGCTCGACGGAGGCAGGGGACATGTCGGGGTAATAAAAGAGCTTTTCAGACAGAAAAATATTGACATACCCGTTTTCGGCATGGTAAAGGACGATTTTCACAAGACGCGCGCCCTGTGCGATGAAGAAAGTATCATAAGCATCGCACATGAACAGGCGGTCTTCCAGTTTTTATACAAGCTGCAGGAGGAGGTTCACCGTTTCACGATAACGAAAATGCGCTTAAAGAAAGAGGCAACGGTGAATCATTCCTCTCTCGAGAAAATAAAGGGAATAGGACCTGCGAAGGCAAAGGCTCTGCTCACCTCTCTCGGGGGCTTAGGCGGCGTGCGCTCGGCGTCTTCCGAGCAGCTGTCGGCGGTAAAGGGAATAACCGAGCAAGACGTAAAAAACATAACGGAATATTTCAAAAAATGATGAGAGTAATAACGGGAAAGGCGCGCGGTGTGCGCCTCGAAACGCTTGCGGGCGACGCGACAAGACCGACATCCGAGAGAGCAAAGGAAGCGCTCTTCAGCACGATATCGAACTATATACCGGGGGCAGTCCTGCTCGACCTTTTCGCCGGCAGCGGACAGCTCGCGATAGAGGCGCTCAGTCGAGGTGCGTCTCGCGCCGTGCTTTGCGACTCTTCGCACGAGGCGTGCAAAATTATTTCAAAAAACCTTGAGAAAACCCGCCTTTCCGCAGCTTCCGAGGTCATCTGTCGGGATTATGCGCGAGCGTTAAAGGAGCTTGCGGGAAAAAAATTCGACATTGTTTTCCTCGACCCGCCGTATAAGCTGCGTCTGATAGACGGGGTGCTCGCGCGCCTCGCACAAGCGGAGTTGATAAGCGACGGCGGAATAATAGTATGCGAGGACGAACGCCCCGAGCCCTACCGTGCGGACGGTTATACCGTCATAAAGCACGGTCACTACGGGAGAATTTATATCACAGTTTTAAAAAAGGAGGATAACGGTGGTGATACGCGCGATGGTAACGGGGAGCTTTGACCCCATAAGCTCGGGGCATGCCGCCCTTGTGAAAAGATGCTCTGAGCTTTTCGACGAGGTATACGTCGTCGCCTTTCAAAATGCGGAAAAGCCCTGCTTTTATCCGCTTGAGAAGAGAAAAAAACTGCTTGCCGCCGCATTCTCGGGGCTTGATAATGTAAAGGTCGACTGCAGCAGCGGCAGCGTTGCCGACTATGCGACGGGGCACGGCGTAAATCTGATAGTGCGCGGCATACGCACAAAGGAGGATGCCGACTACGAGCTTTTTATGGCGCGTGTCAACCGTACGCTGGCGCCCGGTGTCACGACTGTATTTATGCCGCCCGATGAGGGGCTGTCCGAGGTATCGTCAACCGAGATAAGGCGGCGCATAGAGGCGGGTGAACCGCTTGAGACACTTGTCCCCCCGGGGGTAGAGGAAATAATAGCGGAAAAATGAACGGCGCAGAATACAAAAAATATAATCTCGTAAAAAATGCGTGTTTTCTTACCTGTGCATCGACTGCGATAACCGCAAATCTGCCGCCGCTGCTTTTTCTCACGTTCCGTGAGAGCTACGGCATATCATACTCACTGCTCGGCGCGCTCATACTTATAAATTTCGGTACGCAGCTGCTCTTTGACCTTGTTTATTCCTTTTTTTCTGATAAATTCAACCTTACCGCGTCCGTACGGGCGACTCCCGCGTTCATGACTGCGGGACTTGTGCTTTTTTCTTTCTCGCCGTGGATTTTTCGCGGGCATGAATTTATCGGGCTTGCACTGTCTACGGTTATTTTTTCTGCCGGCGGCGGACTTGCGGAGGTTTTGATAAGCCCAACGGTTGCCGCCGTCCCGTCAAGAGAGCCTGACAAACTTATGAGTCGACTTCATTCGTGCTACGCGTGGGGAGTCGTTGCGCTCGTACTATTTACAACGGGCTTTAATGCACTTTTCGGAAGAAAAATGTGGCAGCTGCTAACTCTGCTGCTCGCGGGCTTTCCATTTGCGTCGTTTATAATGATGTTAAGAGCCGGGTTTCCCCCTCTGCGCCCGGACGTTGACCGGGAAAACTGCGGCAGACTCCCGATAAAAAACGCTCTATTCTATATTATCTGCATTTTTCTCGGCGGTGCGTCCGAGTGCACCATGTCGCAGTGGTGTTCGACCTACCTCGAGAGCGCCGTCGGCGTGCCGAAAGCCGTGGGAGATGCCGTCGGCGTTGTACTCTTCGGAGCAGCCCTCGGGCTCGGGCGGACGCTGTACGCAAAGCACGGGAGAAACATAAACCGCGTCCTTTTCTGCGGCTCGGCAGGCGCTTTTTTCTGCTATGTCACAGCCGTACTCACTCGCTCACCCGCAGCGGGGCTTGCCGCGTGCGCACTTACGGGATTTTTTGTCTCCATGCTTTGGCCCGGCAGCCTTATCGCAGTGTCCGAAAAGATACCTCACGGCGGAGTGGCGCTATATGCACTCATGGCAATGGGCGGCGACCTCGGAGCGTCGGTTTGTCCGCAGGCGGTCGGATTTATAACGGATAAGATGCTCATGTCGGGAAATATCAGTTCGCTGTGCGATACGCTCTCGCTCTCACCCGAGACTCTCGCGATGAAATTCGGTATGGCTTTCGCCGTTCCGTTCCCGCTCATCCTCTCCGTCATGACGGGATATCTTTTATTAAAAAAGAAGAAAAAGAACGTATAGCCCGGCAGCTTTTCGTGAAAAGCTGCGCAAAAGCTTTTGCAGAAGGAATATCGTTGCATAACCGTTATTTCCTACCGTTATAAAATTTCTGCTCGGAATTTTTTCAAGACTTGGGCAGCTATATCTTAAAAATATATGCGCAAAAGCTTTTGTATAAGAAAGGATTTGGCTTATCCTTTTGTTAAAAGGTTGGGTCGAGCCTTTTTAAAGGTTGCGAATTTCAAAGGCGAATCCTTTGAACGCCGACGGTCGGCAGTTTTTAGGCAGCTTTCCCCTCGAAAAGCTGCGCAAAAGCTTTTGTATAAGGAACTCATTCGCTCATCCCTTTATTAAAATTTTTGCCGAACTTTGTCGACAAAGCTCGCAAAAGATGAGAAACCCTCACGTTGTTATCAACGTGAGGGTTTCTCATGTGTCGGTTACAAACAAATATTGCCGCCTTTCGCGTATACTTACATCTCCGCTGTAAAGAACACGCGCATGTTGCTCTCCTCACGGTTTGCAAATTCGTGAAAGGGTATGAGGCGCAGCTGTGCCGATTCCTTCTGCGGAGCCCGGGAGAAATACAGCCCGTCGCTGTCGCACAGTCTGTACGCTCCGACCTCAAGCTGCGGCAGCTTTTCACCGCCGTTGTGGATTTCCTTAAACGTGATTTCTCTCGGCAGGATGAACCTGTGCAGCTCCTCACCGTTGTCTATGCCCTCGGCGCAGTAGATTATCGGCCCGCGTGCAATGCACGCCCTGCCCGCCAGCCGTGCCGCACGGCTGTCCGCGTAGACGAGCCGCGGCGAGATATCAAGCTCAAGCTCAAACTCCCCGTGTTCACAGTCGATAAAGGCATAACCGTTCCTTATTTCGTGAGGGACACTGAGGCGGTAGCCCGTGCACCACGCGGGAATTCTTACGGCTGTGCGCGCAGTACCCGCAGCCTTTATTTTTATTATTCCGCTCGCGGGGTAGTCTGTCTCAATCACGCACGAGATGTCGCTGTCGTGCATTTCGCAGTCCGTATATTGATTTATATAAAGCACCGAGCGGTCGTCGTCGAGTGAGAAGATATATCCGCCGAGCGCGGGCAGCAGACGCGTAAGATTAGGCGGGCAGCAGGAGCAGCGGAATACTTCCGAGCGGCGCGTGTCGGGCCATCTCGGCGCTCCGAATTCGGTAGTGAAATGCTCATTCAAATCAATTTCAAGTGGATTTTTATAGAAAAATTTTCTCCCGTCTGACGAAAGACCCGATATAACTCCGTTGTAAAAGGCGCGCTCGACCGTGTCGGCGTAAATTCCGTTTTCTTCGTTTTCCGACATGGCGCGGGCAAAGAACATCAGCCCTATAGACGCGCATGTCTCGGTGTACGCCTGCTCCGGAGGCAGATGGTAGGGATTTGTAAACGACTCTCCGTGACATGTCGAGCCGATGCCTCCCGTCACGTACATCTTCTCGCGCGTAATGCTGCGGTATAAGGTATCGCACGCATCGAGCAGCGCTTTCTCGCCCGTGTCACGAGCGAGCATTGCCATAGACGTGTACAGGTAAACCGCTCGCACGGCGTGACCTACGGCCTCTTGCTGCTCGCGCACGGGCAGATGGCTTTGATTGTGTCTTACGTGATCGGGATAGCCTGTTACCGAGTCCTTTTCACCGTGTACATAGTCGCCCGCAGTTCCTCTGATATTTATAAAATGTGCGGCAAGGTCAAGGTATTCCCGCTTGCCCGTGTATCGATATAGACGCAGCAGGGCTATCTCTATCTCCTCGTGACCGGGCGAGGCGAATTTCGCGCTTTTTTCTTCGACAAAAACGCGGCGTATAAGATCAATATACTTTTTCATGCACTTGAGCAGCGCACCCTTGCCTATCATGTCGCAGGCTATTGCCGCCTCTATCAGGTGCCCCGCGCAATAAAGCTCGTGCCAGTCGCGCTCGCTGAAGCGCCTCGCGGGGCATATCGACGTGAAGTATGTATTGAAATATCCGTCGGCACACTGATGGGCGCATATTTTTTCTATGAGGCTGTCGAGCTTTTTCTCAAGCTCGGGTTCGTCATGCTCCGAGAGGATGTAAGCCGCGCCCTCCATCCACTTCGCAATGTCGCTGTCCCAGTATATGTGCGGTCGTCCGTCGTTTCCCTCGCGGTAGTTAAAGTCGAGCGAGCCTATGCGCCCCGTCTCGCTGAATTTTTCATATACTGCGTTAACCGTTATTTTGCGATTAAGCTCTTGCTTATCCTTCATAAAGCCGCTTTTTAGCTTAACCTTGCGGAAATCTATGCTTTTCACTTTATCCTCCCGAGGATATTGACTGTTTCTTTCTTTCAGTATACAATATAAATAGTACGAAAACAATACCGAAAAGCCGATAAAAGGTAGGAAAAAACGACATGAATATTCTCGAGAACGGCAATGTGAAATTTGCGCACGCGGGCTTTTTTACGAGCAGAGGGAAGTGGCGGCACCCCGAGCGGCGCGAGAATACGTATGAAATAATATACGTGACCGACGGCAGAGTCTGCATGTGGGACGAGACGGCGGGGGAGGTCGAGCTTTCACCCGGCGAGCTGATACTTCTTGATTCCGGGAAAGTGCATCGCGGCACGCGGGAGAGCGAGGGCGTGCGCTTTTATTGGGTGCATTTTACGCTCGCACCGGGAGGGGCGCTGCCGTTTGACGGGAGAGTTTTCCGATATTTTGAGCAGGGACAGCTTTTCAGAGAGCTGCTCCACCTATGCAATCTGCCGAACGCTCCCGCGTGCGCCGTGCAGGCGGTGTTAGTGCACATACTCTGCGAGCTTTACAGGCTGTCGGAGGGAACTCAGACCTATGACAAGAGAGCGGAGGAGATATACGAGTGGATACGCATAAATGCCTCTCCCACGCTGCGCACGCGTGATGTCGCGGCGCACTTCGGCTATTCGCGCGACCACGTTACGCGCATACTGAGGAAAGCCTACGGCTGCGGAGTTTCGGAATTGCGCGTGCGGTTCGTATGCGCCTCCGCGCGCGAGCTTTTGTGCAATACGGGACTGTATATCAAGGAAATTTCCCATCGCCTCGGCTTTGCCGATGACAAGGCGTTTATCGGATTTTTCAAATACCACGAGGGCGTTTTTCCCGAGCAGTTCCGCCGCCGCTTCTCGCGCACGCATATGAATAACAGGTGAAGATGAAAATATCTTTTATAAATTTTGCATAATCTGTTTACTTTCCGAAAGACAATTGTTATAATAAGCAGAGAGAACAGAAAAAGAAATAAAGCCCCGCGAACGGAGCTTTATTTCTTTACAAACTGTAATTCGGTTAACCGATGTTAGCGCTAAGGCTTATTTGAACTTTGCAGTGTAAATTCAGACGGTACTCAAACTAGTTATGTAATCGAATATTATTCGGAGGTGACAATTGTGGATCAACCCATCTTAAAATTTACTGGTAAATACGCATTTCTGTCCAATTTCTGGAGTTGTCGAGTTAGAGGAATTGACGGAGAAATATATCCTTCGGTCGAACACGCATTTCAAGCAGCTAAAGCGCTTCCCGAAAGATATGACATTCGCGCAGCGTTTCGGGTAGCTCCGTCGTGTAGTGACGTCAAGAAAGCTGGGCGAAGAATTCAGCTAAGACCTGATTGGGAAGATGTTAAAGATAGCATAATGTACCAACTTGTGAAGGATAAATTCATGCGAAATGATTATCTAAGAACATTGCTCATATCGACAGGAACGGCTCACCTCGAAGAAGGCAATAACCACAACGATAAATATTGGGGAACTGTGGACAATGTTGGTAAGAATAAACTCGGAAATATTCTGATGCAGGTTAGGAGTGAATTAAGTGATTAACATATTTGCAAGCAAACAAGCGTTTGAGAGTAGTGTAAATTCAGACGGTACTCAAACACGAACAGTGTGAAAATAATAATAAAATCAGGTTTTCTAATCAAAAGGAAACCTGCGTTGCTTTCAGTTTTAAAAAAAGGCGGGTGACCGCCTTTTTTTAATTTATTATTTTCTGTACGCCTATTCCGTGCGGCGCTTTGCTGCGTCGAGGGCTTTTTCAAGCTCTGCTTTTATCTGCTTTTCGCTGTCGAGGCTCATGACGCGTTCCGCGACTGCGTCCGCATCTGCTTTGCTCCAGCGCGCAATTTCTCTGCGCGCGTAGGTAACGGATGTCGGAGTTACGCTGTATTCATCAAGCCCGAATGAAATGAGCAGCGGAATAAGCAACGGGTCGGCTGCTCCCTCACCGCACATGCCGACGGGTATGCCTGCCTTTTTGCCCTCGGTTATTATGCGCTTAATCAGCCGCAGCACCGACGGATTGAATGCCGAGTAGAGATACTCTACGTCCGCGTTGCCGCGGTCGACTGCCATGGTATAGCCGGTCAGATCGTTTGTTCCTATGCTGAAGAAATCAGCCTCACGTGCGAACAGGTCGGCTGTAACGGCGGCGGATGGAGTTTCTATCATAACCCCTACCTTTATGTCTTTATCATATGCCTCGCCCGCGGTATCAAGCTCGCTTTTCACCTCTGCTATGAGCGCTTTCACTGCCCTCAGCTCGTCAATATTTGTGACGAGCGGTATCATGATGCTTGCTTTGCCGTATGCCGACGCGCGCAGTATCGCGCGCAGCTGAGTCTTGTACATTTCGCGATTCTTTAAGCAATATCTGACGGCACGGAAGCCGAGAAAGGGATTTTCCTCTTTCTTTAATCC
>CAKSEI010000070.1 GCA_934446285.1 uncultured Eubacteriales bacterium
CCCGTAGGCACTCCGCGAGCACCATGGGGCTGTTGTGCCGTAAAAAATTCTTGTCGGGAAGGGTCTCGTAAACCTCCTCTTCGAGCTTTATCACGTCGTCGAGCGCACTCATGTCGAGCTTTACGGTTTTCATGGACCCCTCCCGCAGGAAAATTTTTTTATTTATTTTTTCGGCGTAAAGTGCACAAGCTGCGACTCGTGCGGCGCAAGAGTCACGGTATAGCTGCCCTTATGGCTGCCGAGGTCAAGTCCGTCCCAATGTTCACGCGCGGTATACTCACCGTCGAGAGTGACATTGAGGCTTCTCTCGCTCTCACCCCAGTTGATAAATGCAACGGTGCGCACGCCGTCCTGCGTTCCGCAGTCGAGCACGGAGGGAAGATAAGCCCTCTCAATGTCAAGCGGCACTGCGGCGCTGTCCCTGTGCGGGAAGTAAAGCGAGTAGTCATTTATCTGTCTCTCGTTCATAAGCGGCAATTTATCCGAGATAAGCAGCGCACCGCCCGCAGCGTACATAGCCGTCTCATAGGTGCGTATCTCAAGGTCGGTTCTCGAGCAGTATCTGCGGCAGTCGTCGTCCTCGTTTTCCGACTTTCTTATCATAAGGCAGTCGGGGTCGTTCCAATAGAGTATTCCGTTCGTATAGAAACGCGGGAATATGCGGTGGAACTCCTTAGTCAGGCTCTCCCAACGCTCAAAGATATCAACCGCTATGCGTACTCCGTCGACATACTCCGCTATCTCAAAGAGCGGGCAGGTGCAGGCGAGGATAAAGGTATCGTCGGGGCAGCTCTCGCGTACCGTGCGGAAGTATGCGCGCAGGCTCTGAAGCGGACCTGCGCCCTCCTCGTAATATACGCCGCTCGTGAGGAAGTCGGAAACTATATCAATCTTCAGATATCTGTAGCCCCATTCCTCGGTTATGCGCTTATATGCATCGCGTATAAATTCGCGTGCGCCCGGATGGGTAGCGTCGAGAACAGCGCTGTCGCGCACGATTTTAATGTTTCCTTCCGTATCGCGGACGAAATATTCAGGGTGATTTTTGCAAAGCTCGCCGTCCTTCGGAAAGTTAAAGGGGGAAACCCATATACCGGGCATCATGCCGTGCTCGCGTATGTAATCGGCGTAATATTTCATGCCGCGAGGGAAACGCTCGATGTTTCCCTCGCTCTCGTAGTATGAGCCCCAGCCCGCATCTATCTGAAAGACCTCGAGCGGAACGCGGGAGCGTATCTTTTCGCACGTTTCCACATTCTCGTAAATTGTGCGCTCATCTATATTCGACATGTAGTAATACCAAGTCGAGAAGCCCACGGGCGCATGGTCAAAGCGATTTTTGATACCGAGGAAATCACGGACAAACTCAGCATAATCGGTCATCGCCTTTGCGGCGCCGTCTCCGGAGACGGATATGCGCACCCAATCGGAGCAAACCGTCTTGCCGGGGGCTATCTTGCGTCCGTCGATATAGAGTCTTGCCTCCATATGTCCGTCCTCACAGGCATAAGTACCGCCGAAATAATGCTCAAAGGAAACAAAGCCGATATGTATATCCTTGCCGTAGCGCGTCTTTACTGTCATATTCACCGGGCTTACGAGCGTCTCTCCATCGGCAAAAATCCTCACGCCCGCCTCACTGCTCATATCAACTGAGCGAACGCCGTTAATATCAGTCGTGCCGTTAAAGACAGCGCTCTCAAGCCTCTCGCCGAAAACACCGCCGAAAGCCACAACGTCAAAGGGGTCTTTCTCAATATCGGAATTATTCGTCACCTCAGTGCGTATAAGCGCCTCCGACTCCGATAATACCGTGTAAAGAACGGCATTGTCGCACCTTGCGATATAATACTCAGCATTCCCGAGCACGGAGAAGTTCTTCCCCCCGTCTGTAAAGGGAGCGCACTGCTCGAGTGACCACTCTTTATTCTTATAGTCCTTGAGCACATTCCACATGTTGCCCCAATACTTCGTGCCGGCGTAAATACCGTCAAGTACGGTCTGTCCCCTGTCCGTGACAATAGCCGGACGGGAATTTCTGATTTCAATTTTCATTTGTTCCTCCGAGCGATATCATCGCAATCATTGTTCCTCGCCTGCCCGCCGTCGCACGGTGAGAGAAAAATATATCGGGCTCACAGCAGGTACATCTGCCGCAAACATCGATATTCCCCTCATCCATCCCCGCTCCGAGCAGGATTTCGAGATTCATGCCGACAATGTCGGCGAAAAGCCCGCCGTGACGCCGCACAACATATCTGCGTGCAAAGTCTGCGCCGCGCGACTCTTCGACGGTACGGTAAAAGTCATCGCCCACCTCATAGCAGCATGAATGTATACACGGGCCGACGGCACAGTGTATTCTGTCCGCCCGTGCGCCGAGAGCGCACATTTGCCGAACGGTATTCTCCGCGATACCTCCGAGCGTGCCGCGCCATCCGGCATGACACGCGCCTATAATGCCCGCCTCCGCGTCCTCAAAGAGCAGCGGCGCACAGTCGGCGGTTTTTACGCAGAGTATCACCCCGACCCTGTCCGTGACAAAGCCGTCTGCGGGTACATCGCGCGGAGGAAGGGCGTCGCGGACACAGAGAACGTCAATCCCGTGCACCTGCTGCGCCTCAACCGTCTCTCCGACAAGTTCCGTCTCGCGTAAAAAAATACGGCGGTTCTCATCCACCTGAGCGTCCGTATCCCCGCGACCGTACACAAGATTCATAGACCGTGTATGCGGCAGGACCGAGACACCGCCGAGCCTCGTCGAAAAGGCGTGCGGCGCACGCAGCCGGTCGCTGCGCGCGAATAGAACTCCGTTCCGTGTAATAAACTTAAATCCGTCCATACCTATATTATACGGTTTTTGGTTCTCATGTCAATAAAAAAATCCATTTTCACGAAAAAGTTTTTGCGAGCTTTTCGGCGGCTTTTCGGCAGCTTTTGTGCTGCTTTTCGAGAAAAGCTGCACAAAAACTAAGGAGGAACCCTCTGCGCGAGGGTTCCTCCTCACGGGCTTTTTTGTAAAAAGCCCGGCAAAACTTTTAATAAAGGGGTAAGCTAAAGCGTTTTTAAACTAAAGCGTTTTATTTAAGCTTCAGAAATTCCGTATGCTCTGCGTACCTCGTCCAGAATTTGTAAGGTGAAACCGGAACGCCGAATACCGTTATTGAGCAGTGCAGTCCCGAGCCGCCGAGGCACGTGCCTATCGTGCCGCCCGCGTTTATCTCAGAGCCTACCTCTATGTCCGCATTCACCGTCGCGAGTCCCACGTACCAAGAGCGCAGCCCGAGACCGTGCTCTATCACGACCGTTGCCTGACCGGAGGATATATTTCCTACATATACGACCTTGCCCGCCGC
The DNA here is from genome assembly GCA_934446285.1 of uncultured Eubacteriales bacterium. Classification (GTDB taxonomy): domain Bacteria; phylum Bacillota; class Clostridia; order Oscillospirales; family CAG-272; genus CAKSEI01. The sequence continues at coordinate 3,357 of CAKSEI010000070.1, forward strand.
TCCCGCGGAGACGGTCTCGCCGGATTTTACCTCCGTAAAGTCAACGCCGTTATGACGGTATGCCCCGTCAACCGTGCGTCCGAATCCCTTGAGTCCCGACATGGTAGAAACGGGGTTGGCAAATGCGCCGTCAAAGTAAACCGTGCCGTCTGCCGGATCGGCGATACCCGCCGTTACATTCGCGAAATCGCTTTCAAACGAGCTTTCACGCAGGTTTGACAAGGTTTCGTATCTGACCTGCTTATACGGGCAGTCAAGGGTAATCTCCGTTCCGCCCGCGTTTATCGAAAAGACTATTTTATCCCCGCTCACCTTCGTATCGCACGGGATGGGCATTATCGCATAAACCGAACCGCTCTGCTCGTCCGAGAACCACTTCGGTGTGTAGTCTATCGCGGGAGAGCAGCTGACGCTTATCTCCGCGGGATTTTTTATATTCTTTCCCGTGAGGATGACAAGTCCGCCGTTCTCAACGTAGTCTCCGTCGCTGAATTTCAGCCCGAAAGACGGAGGCGGAACAAGATTTGCGTCAAAGGAATATGTAAGACTTCCCGCATACGAACGGTCGAGAGCCTCATACCACTCCGCCTTTATCTCCACGTGCGCCGTTTTCTCGGGGTTGACCGTCCCTACCGAGACCGACTCATAGTCCCCGTCGTAGAGCGTAGTGCCGTCCTGCGACACGGTTATGTGGAAAAAGTCGGGATCTACCGAAAACTTCATGCCGAAATCCGATGACAGCTCGTAGGTATTTACCGCCTTTGTGGTGTTGTATGACGCGGAATAATCGATATATTCGTTTTTCACATCGCGGAAAGTCCACTTGACCGTGGCGGGCACAACGGGATTTTTGTCCGACAGATTGAGCGACGGAACCGCAGCACCCGAATAGAGCGAGCGCGCAAAATATGAACAGAGAAACGACGATGCATCGGACTCCGCTATCTTGAAAACATCGTTATTGCCGTTCACGTAGTACGCCTCGTCGGCAGACATCGAAAAATAGTATTTGCAGTCGCTCTCGAGAGAGTAACTGTGAAATTTAAGCGTGAAAGGAGTATTCGCCGATACCGACTCGGGCAGCGAATCCTTTTTCACGGCATTTTTATTCATCTTGACAAAGCGCGAAATCTCCCGGTCGCCGTCCTGCCCCTTTACAAGGTCGAAAACGTCGCCTGCGGGGTCGGTTATCTCGAGCCGTGAGATATTGCGCAGCTCTATGGGAGTGTTTTTCAGATAAGTATAGTCCGCTATGGCTATTATGCCGGGTATCAGCATTGCGAGCGCAATGAGAACGCCCAGAAGCTTCTTTTTCATTACAAACCTCTCAAAAATATATACATATATATTATACACTCTCTTTGCGCACAGGTCAAGCCCTTTTTACGGCAGGCACGGACGCGCGGGATAAAAAGAGCCGAAAATGTATTTTTATACTTTTTTCGCGTTTTCTATTGACTTTTTATGAAATTTGTGCTTTAATATACGTATTAAAAAGAATATGCTGTGTGATGTCCGCAGAAGATGCGTAATGCAGCCGAAGGAGCAGCACTCTCAGGCGCCCGGACGGGCGGGGACTGCGGACGGATTAGGGCTTTGGAGAATTCCATTAGATTGGATGCCGAAGGGGCAAGTGCTTTTTTGCGGGCGCGAATCTCTCAGGCAAAAGGACAAAGTTTTCTTTTCCCCGTGACATGGGGAGATTTTGCCGTTTATTCAAAGGACGCCCTCATCGGCGTCTTTTTCTCATTCAATTTTTTACGGAGGTAGTTAAGCTTTGGAGAGCTTTATTGACTCGCTGACAAAATTCAACGACACTCTAAATAACTTTATTTGGGTAAAGATAGGACTGATAATCCTTATCGGAACGGGAATTCTCACGACCTGCTGCACGAAGTTTTTTCAGATTTCTCATTTGGGACATTGGTGGAAGAATACGATAGGCAGTCTCTTTGACCGCGAGGTGCTTGCACACAGCAGGGAAAAGGGCGCTATCTCTCCCTTTCAGGCGCTCTGCACCGCCCTTGCGGCAACAGTCGGAACGGGAAATATCGCGGGCGTTGCCGCCGCTATATGCATAGGCGGTGCCGGTGCGGTATTCTGGATGTGGTTTGCTGCTTTCTTCGGAATGATGACAAACTATTCGGAGAACGTCCTCGGCATTTATTTCCGCCGCAAAAACAACGGGGGCGAATGGTCGGGCGGCGCTATGTACTACCTAAAGGACGGACTCGGCAGAAAGAAACACTGCAAAGCTCTCGGCTCGGTGCTCGCCGTGCTTTTCTCGCTCTTTGCCATACTCGCTTCCTTCGGCATAGGCAACATGGGTCAGGTAAACAAGATAGTCACGAATATCGAAAGCGCATTTCGCATAGAGGCTCTCTCGGGCGTTGTTCTCTACGGCAATATTACCCTCTACGCTCTTATCATAGGGATTGTCCTCATGATACTCACATCGCTCATCGTTATCGGCGGACTTGAGAGAATAGCCGCGTTCGCCGAAAAGGTCGTACCTTTTATGGTCGTACTCTTCGTCCTCGGCAGCCTTGTTATCATAGGTAAAAATTACATCAATATTCTGCCCGCATTCCGCGCCATCTTTGTAAACGCCTTTAAGCCCATATCCGCTATCGGCGGCGGCATAGGCGTACTCGTGAGTACGGTCATCACCCAGGGCTTTAAGCGCGGAGTTTTCTCGAATGAGGCGGGACTCGGCTCGTCGGTCATGGTCCACTCAAACTCAAATGTAAAAGAGCCGGTTGCTCAGGGAATGTGGGGTATTTTCGAGGTATTTGCCGACACAATGGTCGTGTGCACCATGACCGCGCTCGTCGTACTCACCTCCGGGATATACGATATGACGACGGGGACACTTGCCGAGGGAGTTACCGATGCGACTCTTGTTGCAACCGCTTTCAACTCGGTTTTTACTTTCGGCAATATCGGTCAGAAATTCATAGCGATAGTTATGTTCCTCTTCGCCTTTACCACCGTACTCGGCTGGTCGCACTACGGAACGAAAGCAGTCGAATATCTCTTCGGACGCCGCGGAGTCATGGTGTATAAGGTGATATTCGTCATTATGATACTCTCGGGCGGCCTTATGACATCATCGCTCGCGTGGGACATCTCCGACACATTCAACGGACTCATGATGATACCCAACCTGATAGGCGTTATCTCCTTGTGCCCGCTTGTTATAAAGATAACCTCAAACTATGTATCACGTGTAATAAAAGGCAAAGACATAAAGCCTCTGCTCTCCTATACCGATGAGCAAGAGGCAGAGGTAAAAACCGAGCAGAACGTTTAATTAAAAAAAGGCTTTATGCGGCAAAAAAATACGTAAAAAAAACACGGCGGGAGGTTTAATCCGCCGTGTTATTTTTGCGCATCCCGCGCATCGTTTTTTTCGGAAGTCTGAGCGACTACCGCATCGATTATCGCCGCAAGCTGCTCGGGGGTGTGTATCTCCGTCGAATATTCGCATATCGCAACCTGAGAGGCGGGAGAAGCGTGCAGCAGCATCTCGCGTGCGCGTGCGTTACCGTGCAAAAGCTCAAATAAATCCCTGTACTGCAAAAATATCACCGCTTATATTTTCACCGAGCCGCAGCGGTGCTATACAGTCAAAATGCAGGAATTCATAAAGATTTTCTTCAAGCCGCACGATCGCGGTATTATATGTTTTTGTCCCGGTATAAAAGTTTATGTGCCGATTTTCGAGGGGACCGCGAGAGGTGTTCCTTATGCAAAAGCCGCCGCGCATATATCCGCGAGCGGACAAGTGCCGCAGGCGGGAGAGCGTGCGGAGCACGTGTCTCTGCCGAACTGCACTATGCGGTGACAGAAGTCGGAGCTTTTTTCTGGAGGGATGAGCTTGCGCAATTCCCGTTCGGTCTTTACCGGGTCTTTTTCGCCCCGCGCGGTCAGCCCGAGCCGAGCGCTTATCCGTATGCAATGCGTGTCCGCGACTATCGCCGGCTTGTTATATACGTCGCCGAGGATGAGGTTCGCTATTTTTCTGCCCACACCCGGAAGACGCAGTAAATCCTCCATGCTGTCCGGAACTTTTCCGCCGTACTCAAGCGCTATCA
>CAKSEI010000071.1 GCA_934446285.1 uncultured Eubacteriales bacterium
TTGTGCGACTGCGTCAGACGGTTTTTGAAAAAATTGAAGCGATGTCTCTTGCCGGAGTGAGCAAGCGCCCGACGGGTGAGCTTATGGGGCGGCTGAACGGCGATTCGAATGTCCTTCAGCGCTTTCTTACGGCCGATATGCCGGCGCTGCTTGAGCAGCTTATACTTTTCTTCTTTATAGGCGTTCAGGTCGTTAGGTACGACTATAAGCTCGCGCTGCTCGTTATCGTTCCCGTTCCCTTCGTACTGCTTTTCTACAGACTTTTTTGGTCGTTTATGAGACGTATGTGGGGCAGACAGTGGGTATTTGAGACGCGCTCGTCTACCATTCTCTACGACGCATATCAGGGAATACGCATTGTCAAGAGCTTCGGTATGGAGCACCGCGAGGTAGAGAGATATAATAAGGCTGTCGAGGAGCAGCGGGACATAAGTATGAAAAACGAAGAGCTTTTTGCCGTTGTTTTTCCGATTGTGTCTACCTTTGCGGGCATCGGCGAGTTCTTCCTTTTGTACTATGTGGGAGGTAAGATTCTCGGCGGTCAGATGACTTTCGGCGAGATGGCTCAGTTTTCCGCCTATGTATCAATGCTCTACGGTCCGCTCAGATGGATGGCGATGATACCGCGCCGCCTTGTCGCGTCTATGACAAGTATGGTCAAGATGTTTGAGATAATAGATGAGCCGACCGACGTGCCTGAGGCGGAGCATCCCGTTGACAGACCGATAGAGGGGCATATAGAGTTCAAGGACGTTTCGTTCGGCTACAGCGACGGGCAGACGGTTTTACGGCATGTTTCCTTTGAGGTGAAGCCCGGGGAGATGATAGGAATAGTCGGGCGCAGCGGCGCGGGCAAAAGCACGCTTATAAATCTCGTCATGCGCTTATATGACGCGGAGAGCGGTCAGATAACCGTCGACGGAGTGGATATACGCGACATAAGCGGCGAGCATCTGCGCTCGAATATCGGTGTCGTGCTGCAGGAGACGTTTCTCTTCTCGGGTACGGTATACGATAATATAGCATACGCACATCCCTCCGCTACCCGCTCGGAGGTTATAGGAGCGGCTAAGGCGGCAGGTGCACACGGCTTTATAATGAAGCTACCCGACGGGTACAATACAAGAGTCGGTGAAAAAGGAAATACGCTGTCCGGAGGTGAGAGACAGCGTATAGCGATAGCGCGTGCTCTTCTGCACGACCCGAAGATACTCATACTCGATGAGGCTACGGCATCTCTCGACACCGAAACGGAGAAGCAGCTGCAGGATGCTCTCGCGGGGCTGATGTCAGGTAGGACCACTATTGCTATCGCACACAGGCTCTCAACCCTGCGCAACGCGGGCAGACTTATCGTCATCGATAAGGGCACGGTTGCTGAGCAGGGGAGTCACGACGAACTTATGGCTGCGGGCGGTATCTATCATGACCTTGTCACGGCGCAGAGCATGATGAATAAGCTATCGTAAGTCAGTAAAAGCGGTCTTCGATAACGTCAATCAGATGAATGGGCGATAAGTCGAGTCTGTTAATATCGTCGACAAAGCGGGATATTTTATCAAAGTCGCGGCATATGCTGTGCAGAACCGACGTCCCCGTCCGCTCACACACGGCTATGCCGTAGCACTCGACCGTATTCCCGTCCGAGTCGGTTATGCTTTCTCTGATTACTGAATATGCAGCGCGCATGGTATGTAAAAATATCCTCCCTATGATTTCTGATATTATGATACAACAAAATCGGGCAATTGTGAAGTCTCACTCTTCGACACAATTCGACAATTGAATTTTTGCATGTAAGAGCACAAGCCTAATTGCCTTTGTTAAGCATACTTTCATTGGTGATTGTCAACAAATTTGCGCGTTGATTTTCGTCACATTGCACACAACCGAAAACAAACTAAAAAGCGGGGCGAATGCCGAAAAATGGCATACACTCCGCTTTTTAACACGCCTTTTATCAGTATTTTGCAATCTCGAGAGAGTCGTCGTCCTCGCCCTTTTTTATTGAACGAATTGTTACGGGATATTTTGTCCTTTCGTTTACGCGTACAGTGACGGTTTCGCCGACCTTATGCCCGAGCAGTGCCTTGCCGAGCGGAGACTCCTTTGATATGCAGCCCCTTGTAACATCGTTTCTGAGGGTGGTGACGAGCCTTATCATTCTTGACTCATTGTCCTCGTCGTAGAATATTTCAACCTCATCGAAAAGCCCTATCTCATCATGCTCGGAGTCCGTGGAAATGATAATCGCAGTTTTTATCATCTGCTCGAGGTACTGTATGCGGCTGTTGTTCCTGTTAAGCTCCCTCCTCGCCGAGCGGTACTCGTCGTTCTCGCTGAGGTCGCCAAGCTCGCGCGCGGTTTTTACCGCCTCGCGCAGGGAGGGGGCGAGAGCCTTCCGCTCCTCTATCTCGGCTTTCATTTTGTCTATGTCTATCTGTGTTAACTCGTCCTGCATGACTTTCTCTCCTTTACTCGGATATCAATTTTTCTATTGCCTGTGCCGCTCCGTCATCCTCGCACGCGGGGGCGGTAAACGTACACATATTCTTTATCCCATCGTCCGCGTTGCCCATGGCAACCGATATATCGGCTGCCCTCAGCATGTCTGCGTCGTTTTTGCTGTCTCCTATTGCGACGGAGGAATATCCCGGGAAATATTTTTCGCATACAAGCTTCATGCCCGTTGCCTTGCTGTTTCCCTTTGCCCACAACTCGCATTTGCAGTCATCGACGACTCCGTCGTAGTGCATTGCGTATCTGGACAACTCGTTTATATTATATTTCCCCGCTAAATTTATTTTCGGGAATTTTTCTCCCCGATAGGCGAAAATCTCATCCGGGCATAAAAGATCCGTCCATTCGTCGAGCTTTACTCTGCCCAGCTCACAGTATTTTGCGAGGTAGGGGTCGATTTCTACGGCTTTATGTGGGATATTAATTCTGAAGAGAAGTCTCTCACCCTCGAGAAAGCATCTTTCTCCTCGAGCAAATATTCCCCTTATATAGTTTTGCAGCACGTCAGTGCCGACTCCGCTCGAATAAACGTCGTGCCCGCCTATCGTGACGGTGCAGCCGCAGCCCGATACCATGCCGTCCGCACCGAGCCTCTCAAGCTCGCGCGGCACGCATGCCTTGCCTCTGCCCGTGTTGATAAAGACCCTGTGCCCTGCTGCATGCGCTTTTTTTACGGCGAGAACTGTCCTATCGGAGAGTCTGTCGCTTTTTCCCAAGAGTGTGCCGTCAATGTCGATGAAAAATATTTTTTTCATTACATTTCTCCGTTTGTTATATTGACCGTAACATTCTATCACGCCCCGTGGCTTTTGTCAACAGATATGATACACAGAAAAAGTGTGCATACTATTGAGACACAGTCCTTTTTCGGTTCGACTTGACTTGTGGGAGTCTTTGTAGTATAATCATAGCGTTAACAAATGAACGGAGATTTTTCCAAGGTGATATGCAAATATTGTAAAAAGGAATACGATAATGCCGACAGCTGCCCTTACTGCGGTCGTTCGGCAAAGGACGGTATTCTTTCTATGCCTAAAAGATATATAGCGTGTCTTGCCATACTTGTCGTCGGCCTTGTGACGGCGGCGTCTTTTCTCGCACTCAATATGCGCCCCTCGCCTTATATGACCGACGACGAAGCGGTAATAACCGTGGAAAACGACGGGCAGACGCTCTTTATCGTAAACGGAAAGTGCGTCGGAAGTATTGACGGTAAGATAGAGAGCAGCCTTACGGGCGCGGGCAATATGGCTTTTGTTTCAGGCGGAGTTTTATATAAGGTCGACCGCTCGTCGCTTGAACAGATAGCCGACGACGTTGTTGCATTTACAATGTCGTCGAACGGGAAAAAGACGGCGTATATAAATACGGTGGGTGAGCTTTACCTTTACGGCGGCAAGTCAAAGCTTATTGACTACAATGTTATCGCAAGCGGACTGTGCATCTCGCGCAAGGGTGCGCTTGCCTACGTCAAGCAGGAGACGGCGGGAGATGTTATGTACACATATACGTCGGGCAAACCCTCAAGGATAAAGGAAGGGCGCTATCCCGTGTCGATATCGGACGGTGCGGGTGTCGTTTTCGCGACTGACGCGAGCCTTAACCTTTACCGCATAAAGAGCAAAAAGGAATCAAAGATAGGCGAAAACATAGTCTCCGACTCTATGAGCGTAAGCTATGACCGCTCGCAGATACTCTTCTGCACCTCTGACGGAGAGTATATCTATTCAAGCTCGGCGGGTGCAGTAAAGATAGGTAACGGCGCTTACTCCATGCTCAGAGTCAATAACGAAAAGGACATGCAGTATCAGTCATACGCCGCATCGATCGTGGGCGTACGCTCATTCTTTGAGAAATTCTATTTGTCTTTCGACGGGGAACTCATAAAGGTCGATAAAAAAGGCACGCCCTCGGAGGTTGACACCGGAGTAGATGGCGGATATGCATTTATCAGCGGCAAGAGCGCCGTATACAAGAAGGACGGAAAGCTGTTTAAATGCAGATATTCAAGCCTTAAGAAAACCGAAATGGCATCGGACGTTGCTGACTTTACCGTTTCAGCCGACGGCAGGTATCTGTATTATACCGACTCGTCAAAGGCTTTTTACGTCGCATACGCAAGCAGAAAAGCTAAGAAAAAGGCAGATACATGCGCTTTCTTTACCGTCTTTGACGGCGACTACTGCCAATACGTGACGGACGACGGAAATATATATGCAATGCGCGGAACACGCTCGTCTAAGCAGGTGGGCGAGGGCGCGTCGGCTTTCGTCGGTCGGGTAAAGTCGTGTGCGTATACGTGCGCGGACGGGATATACTACGGCTCAGGCAACAAAAAGCAGCTAAAGAAATACGAGAAAAAATAAACCCCTGCGGTTTATTTTTTTCTTATGCGGCATAATATTATAAAAAACGGTTTTTATCGGTGATATTATGCGTAAGGTGTGTTTTGTGATTTTATCAGCTGTTTTGTGCTTGACGCTTGTCTCGTGCAGCACGGAAGGCCAGGCTATAGTTTTCTTTCCCGAGTGCGCGGGCGAGGCGGTGCTCGTGATGAGCCCTGAATCTGTCGTGCTTGTCAATTCCGGTGCGGCGGGCGACGGCAAGATAATAGAGGAGTGCCTCGAGCGGTTTGACATAAAGAAAATCGATTTGATGATTTTAACCTCGGGAGAGGCGAAAAATATCGGAGGAGCGGAGTATTTACTAAAGCATGTCGATATCGGCGCGGTATGTGAAGCGCCGTCCGTTCGTACCTCCGACGCGTCTTCGGAGTACGAAAAAATGATTAACGCTCTTGACATACTGCCATATGCCGTCACGGGGGATTTGAGCTTTGAAAACGACGGAATAGAATTCGATATATATACGGGAGATGACGGTTCGGACGGCCCTCTTACCGTCTGCGCCGATGCGAACGGCACACGGGCGATACTCTCGGCGGATATAACGGCGGAGCACTATCTTGCGTTATACGGCGCGGGCTATGATCTTGACTGCACACTTGCCCGACTGCCGTCCTCAGAGTCGCTGCTCTCCGTCTTTATCCGCACATCGGGCAGCGGGTATATTATCGTCGACGACGGGCAGACGGAGGCACAGTTATCGGAGCTTGTCGAAGACGAGCGCGTGATAAGTGCGCAGCGCCCGCTTTACTTTCTCATCGACGGGACGGGTGTCAGGCAAATAGAGAGGAAATAGCAAAATTCTGTTGATTTAAACGGCGAAATATGCTATACTACTGCCGTAGCGCACAGGTGCTCGGGGGAAAGATGAAAAGAGCGGATATAAAATTATTTCTTACCGATAACGGCAATAAAGCAAAGGCATATGCGCTCGCGCAGGAGACGGGAGCGCAGATAGTAACGGATGAGATGCCGCATGAGGGACTCTTCTTGAAATTCGATGCGGACGGCGTTTCTCTGTGTGACGGAGGGCTGTGCGTAAGAGGTGACTTCGCAGAGAGCTGTGCGAGGATAAAGCGTGAAAATCTCCGCAATGAGCTTTTAGTAAAGGCCGTTAAAATAAAAAACGCCGACCGTCCGCTCACGGTAGTCGACGCGACGGCGGGACTGGGCGAGGATTCTTTTCTCCTTGCCGCATACGGTCACAGCCTTACTCTTTTTGAATACGACCCGTTCATATACGCGCTGCTTGAGGACGCCCTTGAGCGAGCTCGACTCTCACGCGAGGTCGGTCTTACCGCATCGCGCATAACAGCCGTCGGGTGCGACAGCGTAATGGCGCTGCGTGAGCTTGATTTTGCACCTGACGTAGTGCTGCTTGATCCTATGTTCCCGCAGAGGCAGAAAAGCTCGCTCGTGAAAAAGAAATTTCAGCTGCTCCACTCACTTGAATCGCCGTGCGCAAATGAGGAGAAATTGCTTGATGCGGCGCGCGCAGCCGGTCCGAAAAAGATTGTAATAAAGCGTCCAGCAAAGGGCGCGTTCCTTGCGGGGATTAAGCCCGATTACTCCCTCGACGGGAAAAAGATAAGATACGACTGTATCTGCTTGAAATAATTGCCCGACCGATGTCGGGTTTTTTCTCATTTTATTTCGCATTTCTATGGATTTCGGAAGCGGTTTATGGTACAATATCGGAAAAGGCGGTGCGGCTATGGGAAAATACGAAAATGTATTCTTTGACCTCGACGGGACTGTTACGGACTCGGGGGACGGGATAATAAATTCCGTTATATATACTTTAAAGCATTACGGGCAGAGTGTTCCGCAGAGACAGAGCCTGTACAGGTTCATCGGCCCGCCGCTTGAGTATTCTTTTGCCGAATATTGCGGTTTTGACAGAGAAAGAGCGCATGAGGCTGTCTCGGTTTACAGAGAGTATTACGCCGAGCGCGGTATATTTGAGAACGCCGTCTACGACGGAGTACCGGAAATGCTCGCCGCTCTTAAGAGCGAGGGGTACGGCATTGCCCTCGCCACGTCAAAGCCCGAGAAGTTTGCCGTGAGAATAATCGAGCACTTTTCACTCAGCAAATATTTTGACTGTATCTGCGGTGCTGATATGGACGAGCACAGGGCGGAGAAGTCGGAGGTGCTTGCCTACGCCCTTGAGAAAACGGGGGCAGACCCCGCTCGCTCTGTTATGATAGGCGACAGAAAATATGATGTCACGGGCGCGGCGCTCTTCTCAATTGACTGTATCGGGGTTACATACGGCTTCGGAACGCGGGAGGAGCTTACCTCTGCGGGAGCAAAATATATCGCCGACAGCCCCCTTGACATAAAAAAGCTGCTCGTGCCGAAAACACTTGTTTTTTCGGATGCAGTATGATAAAATATCACTATGATTAAAGAAGTAGATGCGAAAAAATACATAGGCAATCCCTACGGAT
>CAKSEI010000072.1 GCA_934446285.1 uncultured Eubacteriales bacterium
CTTAAACTGCGGCTGACGGTTTATCGTCCACGAGAGATACCAGTTGTCGGTCGAGTCCTTTACCGTGACGATGCCGCCTGTCGTGACCTTGCCTTCACGCGGGTCGCGGTGGCAAACGCCGACGATATGCTTTATTATCTCTTCGTTTGAAGTCTCGACTGTCGCGCTCATCCAGTTCGTCGCGTCGATATCGCTGCAGAATGCTTCGGGGTTGCCGAATTCGCCGTCACGCGCCTGACGCGCGATAGCTTTCCACATATCCCACGATTCGCCGCAGCCGTTCTTAAGTCCCGAGAGGTCGGGTGCATGAGTCTGGTCGCCGTAGCATGAGGAGTCGGTGCAGCAGCCGTTTGTGATAAATACAAGGTCGTCCTCTACGAGGTCTATCGTCTGCTCGCTGCCGTCCTTTATATAGACTATCTGACGTGCGACGGTCTTATCATCCTCGTGCTCAAAGATGACATTCTTTACGTCCATGCCGTATTCAATCCTGACGCCGTGCGCCTCAAGGTACTTGACAAGCGGCAGTATCATGCTCTCATACTGATTGTACTTGGTAAAGCGCAGCGCGCTGAAGTCGGGCAGACCGTCTATGTGGTGAACGTATCTGCAGAGATAGCGCTTCATCTCAAGCGCACTCGACCAACGCTGGAATGCGAACATCGTCTGCCAATAGAGCCAGAAGTTCGTCTCCCAGAATGAGTCGGGCAGCACGTCGGATATCTTCTTGTCCTCAAGCTCCTTCTCGGGCGTGATAAAGAGCTTTGAGAGAGCCATTGCCGAGTCGCGGTCAAGGTTGAATTTCTTATCCGTGTGCGCGTCCTCGCCGCACCTTACGGTCGCACGGCAGAGCGAATAGTTGGGGTCGCGCTTGTTTAAGCGGTAGTATTCGTCGAGCACGGACAGCCCCTCATTTTCTATCGACGGCACGTCGCGGAATGTGTCCCACATGACCTCAAAATGGTTGTCCATCTCGCGCCCGCCGCGCATGAAGAAGCCTTTTGTGATATCCTTTCTTCCGTCGCAGCTGCCGCCCGCAAGCTCAAGCTTCTCGAGCAGATGAATGTGCTCGCCCTTAAGCCCGCCGTCGCGCACGAGGTAAAATGCCGCGGTCAAACCCGCGAGTCCCGTACCTATGATATATGCCGATTTTTTGTCCGCGTCCTTGGGTTTCTCGGGGCGGACGAATGCTTCGTATGTTCCTGCAGAGTAATACATGATAAATACCTCCGTATTCCGTCTGATTTATTTTCTGATTCTATTATAGTCACGAAAGCGCCTTTTAACAATAGACAAAAAAATTCCCGTGATAAGTTTTTTATCACGGGAACGGAAAGTGTAAGGCTTTTTATCATATGAGCTTTTTTGATTAAAGGCGGAAACGCTCAAGCGCATGCTTCATCGAGCCTTTTAGGAGGCACGCGAGTCTTCCGACGATGCTCAACGGCTCTTCGCGCATGTCATCCTTTATCCAGTCGAGCATAAAGCCGATGAAAATGTATGAATATACCTGCGCGATAAACTCCTTGTCGTCGTCACGCAGATGCATGTCTGCCGACTCCTCGTCTATGACCGACATGACAAGGTTGTCGACGAGCGGCTCGAGGTATCTCTCCACCTGTTCGCGGTGCACGCATTTATAGACATTCATTATAAACGGCTTGTTGTCGCGCACAGCCTCGAAAATGCCGAGCAGTCCCTCCTGCCATGTGTCGTAGGTTTTGTTTTCGTCGAGCGCCTTGCGCGCGTCCTCAAGACACGACCATTCGACAAGGTCGTATATATCCTTGAAGTGATAGTAAAAGGTCATGCGGTTTATACCGCAGTCGTCGGCTATGTCGCCTATGGTTATCTTTGTGAGCGGCTTTTTTAAGAGCAGGTTCTTGAGTGACTGCTCGAGTGCTCTTTTTGTTATCTGAGACACGGCTTTTTACTCTTTTATTGCCGCACCGTTAAGGATGCTCATAAACTCAGTGCCGGTGATTGTTTCCTTTTCATAGAGATATTCGGCAAGCTCGGTGAGCTTGTCCCTGTTGTCGTGCAGGAGTCGCAGAGCCTTTTCATGCTGCCGCCTGACTGTCTCCACGACCTTTTTGTCTATCTCGTTCTGCGTGTCTGCTGAGCAGGAAAGCGAACTGTCGCCGCCGAGATATTGGTTTGTCACCGTCTCCATGGCTACCATGTCGAATTCGTCCGTCATGCCGTAACGCGTTATCATGGCGCGTGCGAGCTTTGTCGCCTGCTCTATGTCGTTCGACGCTCCCGTAGTTACCTGACCGAATACGGTCTCCTCTGCGGCTCTGCCGCCCGTGAGCGTGGCTATTTTGTTTTCAAGCTCTTCCTTTGTCATGAGAACCTTGTCGTTCTGCTCCACCTGCATGGTGTATCCGAGCGCGCCCGAGGTGCGGGGGATTATTGTTATCTTCTGCACGGGTGCGGATGCACTCTGAAGCGCTGCGACAAGGGCGTGACCTATCTCGTGGTAGGCGACGACTCTCTTCTCTTCGTCCGTCATTATCGCGTTCTTCTTCTGATAGCCCGCGATAACCACCTCGATACTCTCCTCAAGGTCGGCTTGGGTAACGGCGCTCCTGCCGTCCCGAACGGCGCGCAGCGCCGCCTCGTTTATAATATTCGCAAGCTCCGCGCCGGACGTTCCCGCAGCCATACGGGCGACGCTGCGGAAGTCTACGCCGCTCTCGACCTTTATCTTCTTTGCGTGCACGCGCAGAATAGCCTCTCTGCCGGCAAGGTCGGGCAGCTCTACGGGCACTCTGCGGTCAAAGCGTCCCGGACGCGTGAGCGCGGGGTCGAGCGACTCGGGGCGGTTTGTCGCTGCGAGAATTATAACGCCGGTATTTCCGCCGAAGCCGTCCATCTCGGTGAGCAGCTGGTTTAAGGTTTGCTCTCTCTCGTCGTTACCGCCGAAGTTGCCGTCTCTCTTTTTACCTATCGCATCTATCTCGTCGATAAATACGATACAGGGCGCCTTCTCCTTGGCCTGATTGAACAGGTCGCGCACCTTGGACGCGCCCATACCGACGAACATCTCGACAAATTCCGAGCCGGACATGGAGAAGAAAGGAACTCCCGCCTCTCCCGCTACAGCCTTCGCGAGCATGGTTTTACCTGTGCCGGGAGGGCCTACAAGCAGCACGCCCTTAGGCATCTGCGCGCCTATATCCGCATATTTTTTCGGATTGTGCAGGTAGTCTACTATCTCGGCGAGGTTCTCCTTAGCCTCATCCTCTCCCGCTACGTCGTCAAAGCGTATGCCGTCGGAGGACGGTACGTAAACCTTGGCATTGCTCTTTCCCATGCCGAATGACATAGCGTTCGGTCCTCCCGCCTGAGCCATCAGACGCTTTGCCATTATCTGACCTATCACGGCAAAGAGTATTATCGGCAGCAGCACGGTGAGGAAAAAGCTGAGCAGCGGAGAAGCCGGTTTTTCTATATTTTTAGTGAATTTCGCGCCCGAATTATAAAGTCGCTCTGTGAGATCGGGGTCGTCCATCTCGCCCGTCTTGTAGATATTTTTCCCGTCCTTGTCGGTGAAGATTATCTCGGAATTATCAATTTCGACGCTGCCGATATTGCCGTCCTCCGTCATCTTCATAAACGTGCCGTAGTCAACCTCCTGCACGCGTGCGTGCATGAGCAGCGGAGAGACTACCATATTTATTACCACTATAACGAGCAGCGCTATACCGTAGTAAAAAAACAGGGGCTTGCGCGGTGATTTTACTTCTTTCATCGTCGGCTTATCTCCTTATATATGTTATTGTAAATTGTATCACAGATATATGTATTTTTCAATACGGCACGGGGAAAAATCATGCGGGCGGGGGAGGGGGAAAATCGGTTACTCAGACTCTCATCGTCCCGTCCGCAAGGTCTTTTGCGGCAAAGGGGACGAAGTAAAACGGCAGGGTGAGCAGCTTTTGCTCCGCATTATAGCCGTAATTGTTTTTTGAAACCTTAACGGCATACTCAAATTTATTATGACTTGAAAATTTTTCAAGAGAGTTGAGCGTGCCCTTGCCTTTTTTTACATCAATCGGGTACAGCTTATTATTTGACTCAACAATAAACTCAAACTCGGCGGATGTCCTGCCACGCCAATAGAAGAGCTTATGCCCTTTGGCAATCAATTCGTTAGCTACGAAGTTTTCAAAGAATATCCCGGACAGGGTATTGTCTCTTTCGCTCGATACAAACGAGGCGGCGTTTATACCGCTTTGATATGAAAACATGCCGATATCCCCGAGAAACAGCCGAAAACAGCTTTCGCTGTCAGGCATTAGAGGCATTGTAATGTGCTCTTTTAGCTGAAAGGACTGATTTACAACGTGTGCCGTGCCGAGCCACTGGACGGATGTCGCATAATCCCTTGTTTTGCTGTTCTTCTCAATAAGCCCGGGGGAGAAGTTTTTTGACTCCCTATTCAGCTCTCTGTATATATTCTGAAAGAGAGCGCGCGAACGAAGTATCGCCTCTCTGCTCGCCTGATACAGCTCCATATCCGACAGATAATTATCGTACAGTGTTTTGAGTATTTCTCTTGACTCGAGAAGGTCATCCCTGTCGACATAGGCTTCCACCGCCTCGGGCATACCGCCTACAAGCAGATATTTGTATACCTGCTCCGTTGCCAGAGCGTGAATCTGCATATCCAAAGGCTTTTTTTCATCATAAGCCTTTTTTACCGCGTCATAGAGCATTTTATTGCTGTTAAGCAAGAATTCGTCAAAGGTCATCGGATAAACGGTAAGCTGATTTATTTTACCGACGGGAAAGAGAAATTTATCGTATTTTTCCGAGCCTCCTTTGCGCGTTTCTCTCTGCAGCTTTATGCGTACCATCGAGCCGGTTGCGATAACGGGAATTTCCCTGAAATCCTGACAAAAGTATTTGAGGGAAGAAATAATATTCGGGCATTCCTGTATTTCATCGAAGATGAGCAGGGTTTTTTCGTTTATCTTCCTGCCCTTGCGCAGAGAAATATACTCGATGATTTTCTTTGCATCGGCGCTCTCGGAACAGAAACTGCGTATCTCGTCCTCTTTTTTGAAATCGACGTAAATAAAGCTGTTTTTATAATAAGTCTCCGCAAAAAGCTTTTGCGCGAGGTAAGTCTTGCCTACCTGTCTTGCGCCCCATATAATGAGGGGCTTTCTCCGTTCGTTATTATTCCAGTCAATCAACTTCTGCAATGCTGTTCTTTCCATAGGTAACCCTCCTGTTTTCATAGGTATTGTATCATAATCTGCACCTTTTAGCAAGTAAAATCGGGAGTTATTTGCACCTACAGGGCGAAAAAATACGGTATTATTTGCACCTTTTCGCCTGTTTTAGTCGTTTGAGCGGCAAAAAATCAGAGGAGAAGCTCTCTTGGCGAGAGTATCCCCTCTTTCGGATATGCGGCGTAAAATTCACATCTTCCTGCGCTTTGGGAAGTATAGGGTGTTTCGCCGCCGCATTGGCGATTAAAGGCTTTGCCTTTAAAATCCGCGAACCTTTAAAAAGGCTCGCCCCAAACTTTTAATAAGGGGGAAAGCGAAGGTGTTTCCTATACAAAAGCTTTTGCCAAGCTTTTCTCGAAAAGCTTGTGACGGTGTATTTATTTGCCCGAGTACTTTGTCTCGCAGTATATGCATCGGTATGTGCCGCTCTGCCTGTCGGTCAAGCGGAATATCTGCTCAAGCTCCTGCTCGGTTGAGCTTATGCAGCGCGGATTTTTGCATTTTATCACGCCGTGCAGCTCACTCGGCAGCGCCATGGTCATCTTCTCCGCGAGCTCGCCCGCGCGGATGATATTTACCGTCGCTCCCGGGTCGGCGTATCCTACGACCGCCGTGTCTATCGGCATCTCGGCATCTATCTTTATGATGTCCTTGCGCCCGAGCTTTTTGCTCGGCACGTTCATGAGCACCGCGACAGAGCCGTCGCACTCGCTCAGCGCGAGCAGATTGTAAAGGGTCATTGCACGCCCCGCGGTTATATGGTCTATCACCACTCCGTCGCGTATGGAATCTACGTTCATATCTCCACCCCCAGCATCTTGAGAATAAGCGCCATGCGCATGTATTTTCCGTTGAGCACCTGCTTGAAGTAGCAGGCGCGCGGGTCGTCGTCCACCGCCACGCTTATCTCATTCACTCGGGGCAGGGGATGCATTACTATGAGGTCGCTCTTGGCTCTCTTCAGCTTGTCGGGTGTGAGAATGTAGCTGTCGCGCAGTCTCAGGTAATCCTCCTCGTTGAAGAAACGCTCCTTCTGTACTCTCGTCATATAGAGTATGTCAAGCTCGGGCATTACATCGTCCATGCTCTCGGTCTGGCGGTATGGTATTCCCTTATCCTTTATGTACTCGCGCTTTACGTAGCTCGGCACTTTCAATTCCTCGGGAGAAATGAGCACAAAGTCTATGCCGCTGTAGCGAGAGAGTGCGGCTATGAGCGAATGCACGGTTCTGCCGAACTTGAGGTCGCCGCAGAGACCTACCGTGAGATTGTCAAAGCGCCCCTTTTCCCTGTATATCGTGAGTAAATCCGCGAGGGTCTGCGTCGGATGGCAGTGACCGCCGTCGCCCGCATTTATGACGGGAACGGAAGCATTGTTTGCCGCGACGAGCGCCGCGCCCTCCTTCGGATGGCGCATGGCGATGATGTCCGCATAGCAGCTGACGACCTTTGCCGTGTCGGCAACGCTCTCGCCCTTAACGGCGGATGACGAAGCGCCGCCCGCAACCGAGAGAACATTTCCGCCCAACTCATACATGGCAGCCTCAAAGCTAAGGCGCGTGCGGGTTGACGGCTCAAAGAAGAGCGTGGCTAATTTCTTTCCCGCGCAGGCGTGGGCGTATTTATCGGGATTTTCCGTGATGTCGCACGCGCACGCGATAAGCGCGTCTATATCCTCCGTCGAGAGATCGGTTATGTCGATAAGGCTTTTCATCTCTTTATCCACCCCTCGTCCTGAGGATTGTCGCGGAATGCGATGAGCCTTTTCACATCCTCGAGAGCGATATAATTCTCCTCAGCCGCGACCTCGGCTACGGTGTCAAAGTCAGTGAGGGAATGGTTTGTTATACCGCTTTCCTTAAGGCGCTCAAGCCCCTTTTTCATTCCGTAGGTAAATATGCTGACAATTCCGAGCACATCCGCACCCTCCTCGCGCAGCGCGTCGACAACATCAATGACGCTGCCGCCCGTGGAGATGAGGTCCTCTACGACGACTACCTTATCACCCGCCGAGAGACTGCCCTCTATGCGGTTCTTTCTGCCGTGGTCCTTTGAGCCGGAGCGCACGTAGCCCATGGGAATGCCCATGATATGCGCGCTTATCGCCGCGTGCGCTATGC